>RFVJ01000327.1 GCA_009928125.1 Betaproteobacteria bacterium | reverse complement strand
ACCGACTTCGCGGCGGTTGTACGTTTTTTCTTGTGTCATGTGTGTCTCCTTTGATGCAAACAGTTTAGTCACATCTTGCGTTATTTGCCTTTTAGAACTGATAGCGGCGCAAACCACCGTCCACAGGAATCACGGCACCTGTGATGTAGCTGGCCAAGGGGGACGACAAGAAGGTCACCAAGTTGGCCATGTCTTCAGGTTCGCCATAGCGGCCCATGGGAATTTCGTTTTCGCATTGCCACTGACGGTATTCAGGGGTGTAGTTGCGGAAGATTTGCTCTGAGTGAATGCGGCCGGGTGGAATGCAATTCACGGTGATGCCGTGGGGTCCCACCATGCGCGACAAGCCTTTGGCCCAACTGTGAATACCCGCTTTGGCACAGAAAGCACCATTCACGTGATCGGGTTCGCTCTTGCCTGTGATGTTGATGATGCGGCCCCATTTGCGTGCAATCATCTGATCAATCAAGGCATCGGCCACTTGGCGGGGGCGGTGAAAGTTCAGTGTGATGGCTTCTTGCCAGGCTTCCTCGCTCACATGCAAATCTTTGAAGCTGCGTGAACCGCCAGCGTTGTTGACCAAAATGTCGACATGGCCCAAGCCTTGAATGGCAGCTGATGTGAGTTGGGCAGCGGCGTCTTCAGCATACAAGTCCGATTCAATGATCACTGGCGGCAAGCCACCAGAGGCCACAATTTCTTGCGCCAATTCCTCCAACTTTTCTTTGCGCCGTGCAGAGATGGCAACCTTCACACCTTCGGCAGCCAATGCTTTCGCAATACCGCGGCCAATGCCCACACTGGCGCCCGTGACCAGTGCTGTTTTGTTCTTGAGTTGCAAATCCATGATGCGATTCCGTCGATTGAAAGTTGGTGGATAAAAAGCGTTGCAAGCTTACCTAATTTTGAAAATGTTCAAGCTGCTTGGCAGCAATAAGCCTAGGCCAATTGTTTTTTTCTGCGCAGTGCAGATGATAAATGCTCATGGAACATGGCTGCGGCGGGTCGCAACGCAGCGCCTTGCTTGCGCAACAGACCCAAACTTCTAGAAATAGTGGGCTGCCGTAAGGGAAGGCCAATCACAGCGGCATGGTTCACGGGCAGGGCCATGCGTGGCACCGCGGCCAAGCCAAGGCCAGCCTCCACCATGCCCAACAAAGTACCAATGTGACTGACCTCAAAAGCAAAGTCGGGGTGCATGCCCGATTTGGTCATGGCATCGTCCAACAATTGACGGTTGCCGCTGCTGCGAGAAACAGAAATCAGTTGTTCTCCCTCGATCGCCGACCAGCTGATGGTTTTTTGCTTGGCCAGCGGATGGTCCCTTCTCATCGCCAAGACAAATGGATCGCTGTGAATGGCTTCAAACGTGATTTCTGGCATGAGATTGCTCATGAAGCCGATGCCGAAATCTGATTCACCCGTTAAAACACTTTGCAAAGTCTGGTTCATCGACTCGTCAATTACACGAATGCGGATGGACGGGTATTTGGCAGAAAAACTGCGAATAACCTGTGGCAAAAAATAAAGTGCAGCAGAAGGCACACAGGCAACCGTCACGCGACCACTTCGGGTGGCCGCAATGTCAGAAATACCCAGCATGGCCGATTCAAGGTCATCAATGGCCGAGCGTGCCCGGTCTAGAAAAACCCGACCCAAACTGGTCAACTCCACTTCCCGCGTGGTGCGATTGAACAAGCGAGTTCCGATGATGGACTCCAACTTTTCAATCCGTCGGCTGAGCGCAGGGGGCGACAAATGGATGTGATCGGCAGCTGAGCGAAAGCTACCGCGTTCGGCCACAGCGATGAAGGCTTGCAACTGCTGCAAATCGAAATTGATGCGTTTCATGCA
>RFVJ01000326.1 GCA_009928125.1 Betaproteobacteria bacterium | reverse complement strand
CGAGCTGACCTTTTTCTGCCAATGCCACAGCCGGCGGAATACGATCGCCAGCATAACCTGCACCAGCGCCTAGTCGCAGAATATTGGGGTTCGAAAGTCGCGTCATGTCTACACTTTATACATCGCAACGCTTGAAAAATTCAGGTTTTAAGCGAAAACGCCGCATGAACATTTCAAAATACTTTTTATTCGCCGACGTATTCAGTGCCATTTTAGACACCGCTGTCTGGGGGCAAAAGTCACGACTACTGGGCTGGTTTTTAGTTCATTGAAAGACGGCAAAGAATTTAACAGATCATACAAAAGCAATAAGCCCATATATTTTCCGTTGACTGCGGTTATTTCTCGCTGGAATGAAGGCGTGCAATTGATGTAGGTTGGTGGAAAAGCCAAGTTGGTTTGCCTTTCCGGCATTGCCTAGGGTTCACGTGGTGCCCTTGGTGTGATTTCACCGAATGCCACCTCGCAATTTGAAGTTGAATTGACCGCCATTGCTGGGAAATAAACAGCTGACCCTCATACTAAAAGACAAGCGCGCAGCTTGAAGATGCAAAGGTGTTGCACACTCAGGCCAAACAACTTGGCTCTCCTTGGTTACTGCCTCAGTACGCCAAAGAATTTGGCAGCTGTGCATGCTCAGCCATCTTGAACAAAAATCTGCGACCCTTTGAGTTTCACAGCCACATGTTCAGGCATGCGTTCATCGATAGACTCAAAGCAAGAAATGACATCCCATTGCCTTTAGCGGAAAGTATCACTGGACATGGTCGCGGGCAAACTGACTTCGCGGTTTATGGCAGTGTTGGTTACACCCTTGAGCAAAAGCTAGAAGTCATTCAAAAGATTGCTGTCTGATTTCAAGAGTTGAAGGCACTTGAGATCTAGTGCCTTACTCCGGATACCGGAGTCGAACCGCCTCAAGCTTAATTAAGGTGTAATTTCTCTGAAGAATCTATAAATTAGCAACGACTGAAAAGCAGCGGTAGCAGACATCAGCAATGGTCCGCTGGAGGAAATGTACCGACCAAAAGCGGTCGCCGTTGGCGGTTGCGCAACCAAATAGGAGTAGCCATATAAAAGTGGAATTCGCCCTAATTGGATTGGGTGAGTTATACAATGACCATCTCAGGACGGCGAAATGATCAACCTCAAGTCATGGGCAAAGGCCTTAAAGCGCGATGTGATGACGCTTTGGTTTGCACTCAAGCATCCACTAACTCCTTGGTATGCCCGTGCTTTCGCCGCAGTCCTCACGGCTTATGCTTTGAGTCCCATCGATCTGATCCCTGACTTTATTCCGATTCTGGGCTATCTAGATGATCTGATCATTGTTCCTGTAGGCGTATGGCTACTTCTACGACTGGTCCCTACGCAGGTGCTGGCTGACAGCCGTACCCAAGCGGATGAATGGTTTCTTCAGGGCAAACAAAAACCGCTCAGTTTCTTTGGTCTTGCAATCATCTTGGCTGTTTGGTGTTTTGCTGTCTGGGCTACCTACAAGGCAGTGTTTATCTGAAGACAAACGGTTGTCGATTGAGTGACTGCTTTGGGTCGCTAGCTGCCTTCCACATGGCTGCTGTGATTGACCGCTCACAGCCTAAAGCGGCCTATACCGTCTAGAGCTCCTCTTGCGTCCAGATTCTGGACGCTTTGCTTTTTTTCGTCTTATTGAAGTTGTCCACTTGATTGATTAACGTTCAAAGCTAAGTTAGTTCAAGCCAAAAAAACAGTTTTCCCCTCGAAAAACCGCATTTTTTTTGCTACAATGCGAGGCTTAGCGAAACAGCACAGTCGCTCTTAGTCGTAAAGACTCTGAATTTTTGTGTACTTTTTGCTAGCAACCGAATATTCCTCGATAGC
>RFVJ01000325.1 GCA_009928125.1 Betaproteobacteria bacterium | reverse complement strand
TGGTGCCGCTTGTCGGATTCGAACTGACGACCTACCGCTTACAAGGCGGTTGCTCTACCAACTGAGCTAAAGCGGCACGGGCTGAATTGTAAATCAATAATGACCGATTTTTGGAATCGCGCTATTTTTTGGGTGCGCTTATTTGATTCGAGTCAGTGTGGGCCGTGTGGGTGTAGGTGGTACAGGCTTGTCGCCCGAGTCCGGTGACGCTGTCTTTGAAGCTTCAGTTGCATCGGGTGCATGGGGCACCTTGTTCAATTTGTCCATGCCCAGTACGGTGCTGTTCAAGGGTGAGTCGGTGACAGGGAAGGACATGCCTTGGCCATTTTCACGCGCGTAAATGGCCATGACACGGTGAATGGGCACCATGATGTCGCGTGGCTTGCCACCGAATCGTGCTTTGAATTCAATGAACTCATTGCCCAATTGCAAAGAACTGGTGGCATCGAAACTGATGTTGAGGACAATTTCGCCACCCTGCACAAACTCACGCGGCACTTGCACCGAACCGTCAACCTTGACCGCCACATAAGGTGTGAAGGAATGGTCGGTGCACCATTCGTACATCGCCCGAATCAGATAGGGGCGAGTTGAAGGTGATTCAAGTGCGTTCATGACCATACGGACAAACGTCGTGGTGTGAAAACTTTGTTTGCGCCTTATTTGCGCATGACCTTTTCGGAAGGCGTGAGCGCTTCGATGTACGCTGGGCGAGAAAAGATGCGCTCGGCGTACTTCAACAAAGGCGCCGCATTTTTGCTCAAGTCAATGCCGTAGAAGTCCAAACGCCAGAGCAAAGGCGCGATGGCCACGTCGAGCATCGAGAAGTTGTCACCCAACATGAACTTGTTTTTCAAGAACACGGGGGCCAACTGGGTCAAGCGGTCACGGATGTGTGAACGTGCTTTGTCCAAAGCTTTGTCGTTACCTTTGAGGGTGCGGTTTTCCAATGTGGCCACATGGGCAAACAACTCTTTTTCGAAGTTGAGCAAGAACAAGCGAACGCGCGCGCGATCGACAGGGTCGCCTGGCATGAGTTGGGGGTGTGGGAATCGCTCATCAATGTATTCATTGATGATGTTGGATTCATACAAAATCAAATCACGCTCAACCAAGATCGGTACTTGGCCATAAGGGTTCATGACGTTGATGTCTTCAGGCTTGTTGTACAGATCAACATCCCGAATTTCAAAATCCATGCCTTTCTCAAACAGCACAAAGCGGCAGCGGTGAGAAAAGGGGCAGGTTGTTCCTGAGTAAAGCACCATCATGGTGAAGGCTCCTAAAAATCAAAAAGAGTGGGAAGCCACCAGGTTGGCGGGCCTGCCCACTCCATCAATTCGGGCACGGCCCGAATCACGAGTTCTTACTTGATGTCTTTCCAGTAAGCAGCGTTCAAACGCCATGCAATGACAGTAAAGCCGGCCAAGAACAGCAAAACCCAAACGCCTAGGCGAACGCGGTTATTTTGCGCAGGTTCAGCCATCCATTGCAAGTAGTTGACCAAGTCGCCGACTGCTTTGTCGTATTGCTTGGGTGACAAAGTGCCAGGCGTGACTTGTTTCCAACCCACAAAAACGTGGGTGGTTTGTCCGTGTTCTTTGCGCTCTTCATAGACGGGTTCGCGCTCGCCTTGTAATTGCCAGAAGGGGTTGGGCATGCCCACATTGGGGAAGGCCAAATTGTTCCAACCTGTGGGTTTGGTTTCATCGCGGTAGTAAGTACGCAAGTAGGTGTACAGATAATCTGCACCTGTACCGCCATGGCCAGAACGTGAACGGGCGACCAAAGTCAGATCAGGGGGAACGGCACCAAACCACTCTTTGGCTTGCTTGGGATCGATGTTGGCCTTCATGGTTTCGCCCAC
>RFVJ01000324.1 GCA_009928125.1 Betaproteobacteria bacterium | reverse complement strand
ATCCTGGCGCGTCATGGCTGCCTCGCCTAGCATGTCGTAAGAGTATCTAAACCCTTTTGCTTCCATGCTTTGAGAACGGCTCAATGCTTCATGAATGGTTTGCCCCGTTACAAATTGTTCACCTAACATTTGCATGGCAAATTGCATGCCTTTTCGAATCAAAGGCTCACCCTGCTTGCCGACCAAGCGTGTCAAGGCTGACATGAGTTCGTGCTCATCATGGCTTGACATCAACTTGCCGGTTAAAACCAGACCCCACGATGCGGCGTTTACAAACAAGGAGTCAGATTGCCCCGCATGGCGCAACCAATCTCCATCTTTGACTTTGTCTCTGATGAGCGCATCTCTCGTTGCCGCATCGGGGATGCGCAGTAATGCTTCGGCCAAACACATCAGTGCGATGCCTTCATTGCTCGACAAGGCATATTCCTGCATCAAACTTTGAACGCGACCCGCACGACCTGTGCGTCCTGACCCATCTCGCATTCCCTGAATGAGTTTCTTGGCAAGCGTGTCTGTTTGCGTCGCGACAGACTTGCTTTGACGCGCTTGGCTCAGCAACGCTTGCACCGCAACGGGTTCAGGTCGTCGAATGGCTTGCGTGATGGCTTGGCGTAATGGCGTGCTGTGGTCCATAGGGTCTCCTTGAATCAGCGCATTTGCTGATATTTGAATACCTATGATCCATGTTTTTTGTAGTATATTTCTCTAAATAAATGATTTAAAACTGGATAATATTTTGTATGAAGGATATTTCAGAAAGTATTGATCGGATTGACTTGCGCATATTGGACTGCATGCAAAAGAATGGCCGCATCAGCAATCTCAAGTTGGCAGAAGCGGTGGCCCTCTCACCCACGGCGGTATTAGCGCGTGTGCAACGACTCACCAAAGAGGGTTACATCTTGGGCTATGAAGCTCGCCTCAATCCATTGAAATTGGGCGCGGGGATGTTGGTGTTCGCCTCAATCCATTGAAATTGGGCGCGGGGATGTTGGTGTTTGTCGAAGTTTTACTGGACCGAACCAACCACAATGTGTTCGAGCAATTCAAGGCTGCGGTTCAGGTCCGTGATGAAATTATGGAGTGCCACATGGTGGCGGGTGGCTTTGATTACCTGTTGAAAACTCGAACAGCCAATATGAACAGCTACCGTGAATTCGCCGGAAGTGTCTTGTGGCAATTGCCCGGCGTCAGAGAGACGAGAACCTATGCTGTGATGGAGGAAGTCAAAAACAGTTCGGCAATTCCATTGTTGAGCTAGTCAACTCGAACGATGAGTTTCCCAAGCCAATACAAATTGCCGCTGCGCCTCAGTCTCTGGCGTATGCGGCTCTTCTAGGCGTTTGTCCACGGCTTGCCACTTTTGCAGCAGCAAGTCCAACGCGGCCTGTCCGTTCAGGCCTTGGTTCACAAGCCATGCGGCCGCCACCGTGCCCGTTCTACCAATGCCTGCACGGCAATGCACATAGACCTTGCCACCTTGTGCCAAAGCTTCGTCCATGCTGCGCAAGATGACTTGCATTTGCGCTGTGCTGGGCACACCAAAATCAGTGATGGGGTGGTTGATGCGCACAGCACCGCCCAAGGGTTGGTAAGGCTTTAAAGGATCGTTGGAAGAGGTCAGGTCAATGAAATGCGTGATGCCCATTTTCGCCAACAACTGCAAACGCTCGGGCAACAGGGCCTCACCCTCTTTGCCAGGATGCTCGCCCGCCAACACATGCCCAGCCCACAGCCAATAGGTATTGCCGTGAGGGCGGGGCAGTGCATCGCCGCGCGGGTCTAAAAAAGAAAGCCCGCCGGCAGGGCCGACGGGCTTTGAGATGACAGACATCAGTGCGCCAGAATTTTGGACAAGAAGTCTTGCGTGCG
>RFVJ01000323.1 GCA_009928125.1 Betaproteobacteria bacterium | reverse complement strand
GGTCAGCTGCTCAGACAAACTCCACAACGCCAGAGCCATCGTCTCAGACCTCATCAACGAAGGCCCGTCCGTGTTCAACAGGTTCAGCAGCAGCACCGAACAAACCCTTTGGTACTACCGCCAGCTGGCCATTGTGTTCACCAACCGCAAAACCCCACCCGCCAAAGCCCTAGAGGCCGCAGTTTCCCAAATGGAAGCCCTCTCCCAAAGCGCTTGGTAACTTCTGACCTTGGCCAATTTAATTGGGGTCAGATCCACATTAATTTGGTCAATTCAAGGGGAGAAAGCCTAAGGGGGCTGAACGATTTCTGGTACTCCAGTATGAGGAAGCCCCCTTAGGCTTTCTCCCCTTGGATTGGAAATTAATGTGGATCTGACCCCAATTAAATTGATTGTGACACTTGATTTATACAGTTTTGGTGTTAATATAAAGCCATGTCCAAAACTTTCACCCTTGACGACCTCTGCACCCTGACCGACCTGCCCAAGCGCACGGTTCGGTACTACATGCAAATGGGACTTGTCGATCGCCCCATCGGCGAAACCAGAGCGGCACATTACCTGGCCACTCACTTAGACCAACTGCTGAAGGTCAAGCAGCTCACCGACGCCGGCATTTCATTAGAACGAATTGCCGAAATTCAAAACGGCGAAGAACTCCCCGTTCCCCCCAAAGCCAGAAAACCTGGAGATATTCAAGTCAAAAGCCATGTGCACGTTGCCCCTGGCATTGAATTGCAAATCAGTCCCGAAGAAGCCGACATGAGCCCAGAGCAAATCCGCGCGCTCGTCAAAGCCGTTATGAAAACCATCCAAGACATCAAGGCCTAACCATGTACGAAGAACAAGAAAGCTGCACCCTCACCTGCGATGGCGAAGAAGTCGCCATGAAATCTGTCCACGTGCACGGCAAGCTAGACGGCCTGCTGCTTCGCATGAAGGTTCGCCAAACCTACACCAATGAATCGTCAGACACCCTCGAAACCGTCTACACCTTCCCATTGGCTTGGGGTGCCACCCTCCTCAACCTGGCCGTAGAACTCAACGGAAAACGCTTGAACGGCTCTGTCATTGAAAAGAAACAAGCCGTTAAACAATACGAAGAAGCCATCGACAACGGCGACTCGCCCATCATGGTTGAGCGTTCTGGCCGCGGCCTCTACACGGCCAACTTAGGCAACCTGTTGCCCGGCGAAACAGCCGTCATTGAAATCGAATACGCCCAACTGTTAGGCTTTGAAGCCGACCGCATTCGGCTCACCATCCCGACCACCATTGCGCCGCGCTATGGGGACCAGCACCAACAAGGTGGCCTTCAGCCCCACCAAACAGCAGCGGCCAGTGGCTTGGTGGAATACGGCTTCTTCATGACATTGGACGTTCACGGCACCGCCGCCAAAGGTCTCATCAGCAGCCCGTCTCACCCCATCAAAACCACCAAAAGCTTTGATGGCGTCAATGTGCAATTGGGCAAACAAGCCTACCTCGACCGCGACTTTGTGCTGCTCATTGAAGACCTGGCAGGCGAATCATTCTGCATCGCCGGCCCAGACGCCGAAGGTAGCAGCAGCACGGCCATCATCACCAGTTTCTGCCCTCGCTTACCAACCTCCAAACCCAGTGCATTGCGACTCAAGGTTTTGTTAGATTGCTCTGGCTCCATGGCCGGAGACAGCATGCGACAAGCACGCATTGGCCTCAAGCATTTGTTCAAACAACTGAACGAAGACGACAGCTTTTCCTACACCCGCTTTGGCAGCAACATAGACCGCGTCACACCCAAGATGTCTCCCGCCTACAGCGAGCGCATTCAAAGTTTGCTGAGCACCCTCGAAAGAACCGAGGCCGATTTGGGCGGTACCGAATTGGGCAAAGCCATGACCGATGTGT
>RFVJ01000322.1 GCA_009928125.1 Betaproteobacteria bacterium | reverse complement strand
CTCTTTGAAAATGCGTCGTGAATGTTTGTCATGAAAGCTCCAAATGAATGAAGCCCCGAAGGGCTTCAAAAGTGAGGTCAAATCAATTGACCCGGAAAAGCGGAGAGCCGCTGGACTTTACTTTTGAGTGGGGTTGGCCAACCATTGTGTGGCCAATTCAACCCAATAGGTACCACCCAATGGAATGAGGTCGTCGTTGAAGTCGTAACTGGGGTTGTGCAGCATGCAAGGACCTGCGCCATGGCCCATTTCGCGGTGTGAACCGTCGCCATTGGCAATGAACACATAGGCACCAGGTTTGGCTTGCAACATGAACGAGAAGTCTTCGGCGCCCATGGTGGGTTCTTGAACTTGCACGTTCTCCTTGCCCACAATGCCTTCCATCACTTTGCGCGCAAAGTCGGCCTCGGCTGCGCTGTTGACCGTGGGTGGGTAGTTACGGTTGAAGTGGAATTCGGGCTTGGCATCAAAAGCAGCGCACAGGTTTTCTGTGATTTGCTTCATGCGGGATTCAATGAGGTCGAGCACTTCCAAAGTGAATGCACCATGGTGACCGAAATGACGCCCGCATCGACCGGCTTCTTGTTGCGGGTGATGATGGTTTGAAAGGCTTGGACCAATTGGCAGGCCACGGGCACGGGATCGATGCCGTTGTGGGGCAGGGCGGCATGACTGCCTTTGCCATGGATGGTGATTTTGAATTCGTTGCTGGACGCCATGACAGGGCCAGGGCTGACCGCAAAGGTGCCCACTTTGGCGCCGGGCCAGTTGTGCATGCCAAACACGGCTTGCATGGGGAATTTTTCAAACATGCCGTCTTTGATCATTTCACGGGCACCGCCACCACCTTCTTCGGCGGGCTGGAAAATCAAATACACGGTGCCGTCAAAGTCGCGGTGCTTGGAAAAGTGCTTGGCGGCTGCCAGCAGCATGGCGGTGTGGCCATCGTGGCCGCAAGCGTGCATCTTGCCTTGGTGTTTGCTGGCGTGGGCAAAGGTGTTGAACTCCTGCATGGGCAGGGCGTCGATGTCGGCGCGCAATCCCACACCACGTCCACAAGCCCCGCCATCGCGGCCGTGCACAATGCCAATGACACCGGTGGTGCCCATGCCGCGGTGAATGGGAATGCCCCAGTCGGTGAGTTGCTTGGCCACGACATCGGCCGTGCGGACTTCTTGGAAGCACAACTCGGGGTGCGCGTGAATGTCTTTGCGAATGGCCGCAATGCTGGCCGCGTCGGTGAGGATGGAGTCGATGATTTTCATGACCACAGTCTAGCGAGAGTCGTGCCATTGCGCTACAACCCTTTTGCACTTGGGGGACATTCCCTCACAGGGTTATCCCCCAAATACCCTCTTAGAATGAAGCCATGACCCATCCAGTGCTTGAACAAAATGCCGTGGTGCGCGGTTTATGCCCGCACGACTGTCCCGACACCTGTGCGTTGCTCACCACCGTGGAGAACGGGCGTGCCGTGAAGGTGCAGGGCAACCCCGACCACCTGCACACCCAAGGCGTGTTGTGCACCAAAGTGTCTCGTTACACGGAACGCACCTACAGCCCTGAGCGTTTGTTGCACCCGTTAAAACGCAGCGGCCCCAAGGGCTCTGGACAGTTTGTGCAAGTGTCTTGGGACGAGGCAATTCAAGACATCGCTGTGCGACTCAAAGCCATTGCGTCAGAGAACCCAGAAGCCGTGTTGCCCTACAGCTATGCGGGCACCATGGGCTGGGTGCAAGGTGAGGCCATGGCGTCGCGTTTTTTCAACAAGATGGGCGCATCGCTGTTGGATCGCACCATTTGTGCCTCGGCCGGTGGCGAAGGTTTGGTCTACACACTGGGTGGCAAGCTCGGCATGAAGACCGAGTTTTTCTCTGAATCCAAACTGATTGTGATTTGGGGCAGCAATTCGATTACCA
>RFVJ01000321.1 GCA_009928125.1 Betaproteobacteria bacterium | reverse complement strand
CGTGGAAATCTTGAAAAAATATGCGATGGACCCGCTTGGCATTTACGCTGTGTTGCCCAGCAATCGCTATATCCCGCATCGGGTTTCGGTGTTGATTGAGTACTTGTCAGCTGCGCTCAAATCTTGAAACGCACTCTAAAATCGAAACAGCATGACACGAGAAAAAAACAACTCCCCCAGCATCGTGACTTTGGCAAGTGCCGAAGAGATGGCGCTCCAACTTCGCCAAAGGCGACAGCTCAAAGGTCGACAAGCTGACGAGACTTCGCTGCAAGAGGTCCAGCAGTTGTTGTGTATGGCGTCCGACGTTCTCAAGGAGCGGCGCGATTTGCTGATTGAGCATCTGCACAAGCTCAATGACACGCACCGCGGTTTGCATCAGCGTCACTTGGTGGCATTGGCCAAGTTGATGAACATGGCCATGGCCGAGGTGTATGAGGTGGCCACGTTCTACCACCACTTTGAAGTCCTTCAAGATGGTGAGCAAGCGCCACAGTTCACAGTGCGTGTCTGCGACGGACTGAGCTGTGACATGGCGGGTGCGGCCACATTGCTTGGTAAGTTGCAGGCATCGCTGGGTGCTGATCAGGTCAAAGTGGTCGCAGCGCCTTGCATGGGTCGTTGTGAGCAAGCGCCAGTTGCCGTTGTGCATCAACACGAAATGGGACATGCGTCCGTAGACCAAGTGATGCAAGCCGTCCAAGCGAAAGCGATTGAAGCTGTGGTGCCCGACTACATTGACTTCAATGCCTATGTGGCCGAAGGTGGCTACGAATTGCTTAAGGCGTTGGACAAAGGAACTTCAGATGCAGAAGCCGTCTTGAAAGCCATGGAGGATTCAGGTCTGCGCGGCTTAGGCGGTGCAGGATTTCCAGCGGGTCGCAAGTGGCGCATTGTGCGCGAGCAAGTTGCGCCTCGCTTGATGGCCGTCAACATTGATGAAGGTGAGCCAGGCACCTTCAAAGACAGAACTTATTTAGAACGAGATCCCCATCGGTTTTTGGAGGGCATGCTGGTGGCAGCCCATGTGGTGGGCATTGATGCCATTTACATTTATTTGCGCGACGAATACCACGGCTGCAGACACATTCTCGAAACAGAACTGGCCAAGCTTCAAGCCAATGCGCCTGTTGCCTTGCCCAAGATTGAATTGCGCCGAGGCGCTGGGGCTTACATTTGCGGCGAAGAGTCGGCCATGATTGAAAGCATTGAAGGCAAACGGGGTGAACCCCGCATGCGGCCGCCTTACATTGCACAGGTCGGCTTGTTTGGCAGGCCGACGCTGGAACACAACTTTGAAACCCTTTACTGGGTGCGCGACATTGTGCAAAAAGGACCTGAGTGGTTCTCTGGTTACGGCCGTCACGATCGCAAAGGTTTGCGCAGCTTCAGTGTCAGTGGCCGTGTCAAAAAGCCAGGTGTGAAGCTGGCGCCTGCAGGCATCACCATTGCAGAGTTGATTGAAGAGTATTGCGGTGGCATGCAAGAAGGCCACAAGTTCTACGCCTACTTGCCCGGCGGTGCTTCAGGCGGCATTCTGCCTGCATCTTTAAATGACATTCCGCTCGACTTTGACACCCTGCAAGCCTATGGCTGCTTTATTGGTTCAGCGGCGGTCATTGTGTTGGGCCATCAAGACTCAGCACGGCACGCTGCGCTCAACATGATGAACTTCTTTGCACACGAAAGTTGTGGGCAGTGCACGCCTTGTCGCGTGGGAACTGCCAAAGCTGTTCAGCTGATGCAAGCCCCTGTTTGGGACACCACCACCTTGGAAGATTTAAACCAAGTGATGAGCGACGCTTCGATTTGCGGTTTGGGACAAGCGGCACCCAATCCCATTCGATGTGTCCAAAAATATTTCCCACAGGAGATCATCTAAATGAACGCCCCTGTGTCCAAAAAATTGCTGGCGCCACC
>RFVJ01000033.1 GCA_009928125.1 Betaproteobacteria bacterium | reverse complement strand
TGGAGTTAGCGCAACGACGGACTTTCACGATGGGATTTCGCGCAAAAGGTTGGCCAACTCCACAGCGGACTTGACGTCCATTTTTTCAAACACTCGCGAGCGATGCACCTCAACGGTTCGAACACTGATGTCAAGTTGGCTGGCAATGAGCTTGTTGGGCAATCCTTCGATCACCAGACGCATGACATCACGCTCGCGCTCCGTGAGCTCTTCCAAGCGCGTGACCAAACCCGCGCTGTGAAGCCGCAGAGCCAAACGATCTTGCGACAAAGCCAAAGCTTGTTCCACACGATCAACCAGCGCGTTGTCTGAAAATGGCTTTTCGCAAAAATCAAAAGCGCCACGTTTAACGCTGTCAACGGCTGTTGGCACATCAGCATGACCACTTAAAAAAATCACAGGCCAGGTGTGTGCCAAACCGTTGCCAATCAGGGTTTCAAACAGGGCCAAGCCACTTTGACCAGGCATGCGCACATCCAACAAAATACAACCCGCTTCGGTTGGTACAGGTGCGTTGGTGCCGGGAAACTTGTGGCTGAGCATGCGCTCAAATGCATCGGCACTGTCAAACGACTCGCTCATCAGACGACGTGATCGCAACAACCAAGCCATGGCGTCGCGAACGATGGCATCGTCGTCAATGATGAACACGCAGGCGTTGAGAACGGGTTGCATGCGCGAATTCTAAGCCTTGCTTAAACCTCGGCCGCGGTTGGCAGCGTGAATCGAAAAAGCGTGCCACCGGAAGCTTGTCGCACAAACTCCAGGTGACCCCCGTGCTGTTCGACCACGGTTCGGCAAAGGCTGAGGCCCAAACCCATGCCTTCGGACTTGGTGGTGAAAAAGGGCGTGAACAGTTGTTTTTCAATGTCGTCCGTGATGCCCACGCCGACATCGCTGACCGAAAACTCTATCCATCCGTGCGACAGACTGGAAGCCGCTCGCTTGACTTGGAGTGTGAGCACACGGTCTTGGCATTCAGGGTGGTCCATGGCTTGCATCCCATTGCGCGCCAAATTCAAAAGCACTTGCTCGACCATGGTGCGATCGCACAAGACGGGTGCCAAGGCCGCGTCGATGCGCGTCGTCACTTTCACATGCAACTTTTGCGCTTGTAACTGAATCAAGGGCATCACAGCATCCATGATCAAGCCAGGCCGAACAACCTCTCGGTCTTGGTCACGACGGCGCACGAAATCATGAACACTGTTGATGACTTTGCCTGCACGGCTAGCCTGTTCTGAAATACGCTCCAAGGCCATTCTCAAATCACCCAAGGTGTCGGCCGGGCTGTGCGGTTGTTGAATCAAGTTCAGAGAACCTGTGGCATAACTTGAAATCGCAGACAGGGGCTGGTTCAGTTCGTGGCTCAGCAATGAGGCCATCTCACCGACTGTGGCCAAACGCGCCGTGGCTTGCAAGCGCTCTTGACTGGCGCGTGACAACTCTTCAATGCGGCGTTGTTCACTGAGGTCCAAAAAGGCACTCATCCAGCCCGTTTGTTTGCCTAAAACATTGATCAACGGCGCTTCAAAGATCAACACGGGAAAGCGCGTGCCGTCTTTCCGCACGAAGACGGACTCAAAGCCTTCGCGAGGTGGCGAATTGCCTGCCAAACGAACGGCTTGCCTTTGCTGGTATTCACCGACCATTTCAGGCGGCCAATAAGGCATGGGCGCTGATTTGCCCAGAAGTTGTTCGGCCTCAAACCCCACCATTTGACAAAAGGCGGGGTTCACGTAAGTGATTCGACCATGCAAATCACGGGCCCGTAAACCTGTGACCAAAGAGTCCTCCATGGCTTTGCGAAAGGCCAGCGCATCGGCCAAATCGCGTTCGGCTTTGAGGCGTCTGCGCGAGTCTTTGACCAACAACACCAACACCGAGACCAGCGCAATGGACATGGCGGTGACCAATGCAGGCAAGATGCTTGGAAACACATCGGGGGCGCTGCGTCTGCCGTCCATTCTCAAAACCAAGGTGTTGCCAGGCAAGTCGAGCAGTTGCGTCGCAGAAAACAAACGCCGAGAGCGAGGCAGCGTGCCATGAATGGCCAAACGCGTGCCATCGGACTCGATGAAAGAAATCTCATTGCGACGTCCATAGGTCTCACCCAATTGGGACGCCAAAATGTCTTGAAGACCATAGGTCACCAGCACAAACCCAATGGGCATGCCATTTTCCAAAGTAGGCATGCACATTTCCATGACCTCAAAGCCCAGTCCATTGTTTTGAGGCACAAAATAACTTCTGGAATAGGCGGGGCCATTCAATCGTTTGGCGCGCAGACAGGTCTGGATGATTTCCGCTTGTTCGTTCAGCCGATTTTTGGCATTGAAAACCGGCTCCCGCAATGGCGAGTCAACGCCCTGAACCACAAGGCCTTGTGCATCGCGCCGTTCTACGCGCAACCACTCACGGTTGAGGCTGAACAAGTTACGCACTTCGGACTCCCACAATTTGGGCGCCAAGCCTTTGGCTTGCAAATTTTGCAAACTTAAAACATGACGACCCAAGCTGCCGCGAATGTCGCTGACGGCATCGGCTGTGTCTCGGTCCAATTCGGCTTGGTACTGGCTGGCTTCATACCGACCCGCTAGCCAAACCAGCGTCACCAGCAATGCCACCACCAAACCGACCAACGCAATCCACAAGGAAATGCGGCGATCGGTGAACGACCGTGTTGCAGACTTGAAGAATTGCCAAAATGGCTTGAGCTTCATCAGATCGTTTGCGCGAAGGGAGGGCATGGACGCAGGGCCTCAGTTCCGTCAAGGCGCCGCAGCGTGCGACACGATCTTGGTGACCTTGGGATCGCTCCACGTGCCATCAATTGAAAACTCTTGTGTGTTGACACGGCTCAAGGGTTGCTTCAAAACAAGTTGGGCTAAAAACGTGCTCAAGCCAATGGCAGGATTCAAGGCAATGCCCGCCAACAAAGAGGCTGTCCCCGCGTCCACTTCGGGCAGGATCAACACCCGTAAATTTTGTGTTTCGCGTGCAATGTCCGAATGGCCCTCCATTTGAACAACGGCATTGACGCCTTTCATTTGCAGATTTCGCGTTGCGGCAATGCCTTGCTGAATCGTGACGTCGCCTCGAATGGTGTCAAACGAAAAGCCGGCACTGAAGACGTCACGGAAATCCAACAACAAGCGTCGTGGCAAGGCTTGCAAACTCAGCACACCCAATAACTTGGCGACGCCTGGTTCGGCTTGCAAAAATTGACCACGCCCAATGTTGACATTGAAGCGGCCGCTCAATGTGGGGTAGTTCAAGGTCAATGGCGAGCCCTGCCAACTGACTTGACCTTCTAACTTACCACCCCCTCCACGCAGCGCATCTTTGGTCCCCAACCGGTTCAACAAATCGCCCGAGTCCGACACGTCCAAACGGAAGTTCATGTCGGTGACGGCTTGTTGTGACCCCTCTCTGGCGGTCAACCATTTGCCATTGGCCTTGAAGCTTGCCTCAGGGACCGTGATGTTGAGCTTGCTCAAACGCCATTCGCGCCCTGCAGTGCTGCGTGGTGAGGTGGGGTCGGTGTTGATGGCTTCGATTTCAACGCGGCCCAGTTTTTTTCCGCGTAACTCGAGGTCTTCCACCACAATGTCCAAAGCAGGAATGGCGACAGGTGAGTCTTCCAGCAAGGATTCAACCGTTTGATCCGCAGAAGGAGGCAAGTTCAAACGCGCCAAGCGTGCATAGATACGACCCGCATTTTGGTTGTTGGATTGACGGTACTCTAAATACCCACTGAACTCGCGCGCATCCGTTTGTGCGCGCCAAACAGCGCCTTCACGTGAGCCGCTCACGGACACATTGTGCAAATTGCGTCCTTGGATCGTCAATTCATTGGCTTTGAGGCTGAGACGCGTGGGCAAATAAGTCAGGCTTGCGGTGGACAAACTGCTGTTGTGGGTCGTCACATCAGCGGCGCTTGATTTGGGCGGTGAGAGCGTTTGAAGCCAGTCATCCAGCGAAAGGCTTGGCAAATTGACCACAGCCAAGACGCCGACATCGCTGTTGGTTGGCATGCCTGTGGTATCGCCCACCAGCCAACGACCACTGATCACGCGGGGCTCGTTACCCGAGAGGTCGCGGACATAGGAAGCAGACAATGCGCGACCCCAAGAGAGTTGAATTTGATCGCGTGTGGCCTTGTTTTGATTCAAACTCTGAATGGTGTTGTCGTATTTGAAGGACACCAAGTCTTCACTGCGTTTGCTCAGTGGCGACGGCAAACTCAGTGCAAGTCCTTGAAGTTGTGATTGAATGCTGAGCTCGCTTTGGCCGCCTTTGAAGCCCAAGCTGGCGGTGTAGGGCGTGCTGCCATTGGCTTGTTGGGCCAAAGAACTGAGCCAAGGAATTTCTTTGGCCTGGCGCATGCCGTGGGCGCTTGCTTGCCCTTGAACTCGGATCAAGGGGTTGGCTTCAGTGCTTTTGTCTGGCAACTTTCTTGATCCACCTTCTAATTTGATGGGGCCACCCAAGAACTGAGCATTCACGCCCACCAAGTTGAAGCCCGACTCGTTGAAAGAAATATTGCCTTGGGCTTTTTCAAACAATGGCAAGGTTGTTTGCAAGCGCACATCGTTGTTGTTCAAGGTGACATTGCCTTGGATGGCCGTTTTATCCAATTCGGCCAGCGGAAAACTGAACTTGAGGCGTGCATTCAAACTGCCTGAGCTTTGAGCTTGTGACAACACCCCACCCAACAGGTTGTTCACGGGGGATTGACGCAACTCTGTTAACGCCACGTTGGCACTGGTTTTGGATTCCCCTTGAACATTGACCACCACTTTGCCACTTAAATTGGGAATCTCGGCTTTGATTTGGGTAAAGGGCACGTTGCCCCATTTGCCAGATGCACCATTGACCTTGAAGTTGTAACGGTCAAACACAATGTCACCGTTGACATTGTTCATGGCTGGCCAGCTGAGCTCTTGTGCGGTGTTCCGGGTGTTTTTGGTGTGGGGGGGAACATAAGCATATTGAACGTCTTTGACCTTGCCGGCAAACCTGAACTCGCCATCTTTGGGGTTGGCAAACGGCAGTTGACGCAGGTCGCCTTTGATCTTGACGGCCACACCCTGTACCTCACCTTTCAGCACCGAATCGCGCACGTAGTGACGCACGGTTTGTGGCAGTGTGATCGGCAAATAACGGTGCACGCGGGAAGCATCACCCCGCGCAATCGTGCCTTGCAACTCCAAGACGCCCAAACTGTTGGCAAGGGGGCTGGCTTTCCATTTGCCATGCCATTCGCCCGTGACGTCGGGATTGGACACACGCAATTGCCAATCGGGAACGGTCAGTTGATCCTTTTGCTTGACCCATTTCACAGAAGCTTGCATGGCATCCAACTGAATCCGTGGCTCTTCAAAGATGCGATGGACGCCGATTGCGCCGTTGTCGATCGTGGCCTTGAGTTGCCCGCCCTCAGCCGTCATGTCGAAGCTGATGTTGGCATTTTCAATGCTGGGCCAGCTCTCTGTGTCGGACCCTGCTTTGCCACCTTCAAAGTAAAAATTTTCAAATCGCCCATGGGCTGATGTGACATGGATGGCCTGGTCTGGTTTGTCCAATTGCTCAGTCCATTCAATGTGCAAGGGGTTGACCATGCCGCTGACTTTGTGTTCGATCAATGTCTTTCGCGCCGACTCAGGCAAAGGCAATTGCAACGCAATGTTGCGCAAGGCCAACAAGTCCAACTTGTCGCCGTGAAACAGACCTTTAGCGCTTTGACCTTGATCGGCTTCAGCATAGGAAAATTTCACATTGCCGCCAGGCCAGTGCAAACCGTCGGTGGTGTCAAAGCGCAAGCCCTCCGTCGAGAAGTCCAGCCCTTTGGGGAGAGGCTTGACCGATAAGCGGCCAGCGATGTTTTGAAATGACAGGGCCTGCAGTTCAGGGCTGAGTTGCGCTTGAACGTTTTCCAAAACCAAGTCGGCGGTGGCTTGTTTGACATTGCCGTGGTTTAAATCGACCCACATGCGCAATGCGCCTTGGCCACGTGTGGCATTGACTTTCCAGGGCAAGTGGGGTCCGAGTTGCGACAAATCCACATCGGGAAACTCGGCATGGACTTGCCCGCTCCAGTCTTTGAAGCGACCAGGATGGGTGGACAACAAATTGCGTTTTAAATCACCCATCAAAACAAATCGGTCGCCCCATCCACTGGGTGGCGTGGCATCCAAGCGCCATTGGTGATGCCTTGCAGAGTTGCGCAAGACCCATGAAACGTCTTGTAAATTGAGTGTGCCTTTGTTGCGTTGGAGGGGATTGAATTCGTCGGTCCAGACCACCGTGCCGTGTTGAATGACGATTTCTTTTTGTCCAAAAATCCAATCAGCGGCCGCCGAATCAGGCGTGTTGTCCTTTTTCAAAGACAAACCTGCAATGCGCCACTCGCCTGTGCTGGTTCTGCGAATGTCCAAGGTGGGCGAGTCGATGACCAGTTGTTCCACACCCAAATCCAAGACCGAGCGAACACTGATGGCAAACACAATTTTGGGCAAAGTCAGCGCGCGTCGACCTTCAGGGTCCAACAAGGCCAAATCATGGATTTCAAAAGTAGGCATCCAACCCGATGACACGGCCAACAGTTTGCCCATCTGAACAGGAACGCCGATGGTTTGTGTGGCCAAGTTTTCCAGCTTGGGACGGAAGTCTTCAATTCGGGGCACAATCCAAAAATGCAAAGCTGCCCAAGCCATGCCCACGACGCAACCCGCCACCAGCATCATCCAAGCGATGGCGCGCAAGGCTTGGCTCAGCAACTTGGACAGTGTGGAAAACTTCAGCATTCGACTCACATTACAGACATAAAGACTCAGGCAGGGAATTATGACTGCCGCAGGACCCTTTGAGGCAGGCGACGACATGGATTCAAAACGTCCCCCACCCCTCTCAGAAGGTTCGCGTTTTTATCAACGACTTCAAAGGCGTTACGCCGATGTCTTTGCAAGCTTGCCATCCGAAGTACCTCAGCGTGAGTCTTTAACGCAGGCCTACACGCAATTGCGGACACAAGGCCTGGAGGTCGGTGCGGCATTGCGCGTCTTGCGCCAATGGACCATGGCCCGTTTGCTGACCCTGGATTGCGAGCACCAAGCCAGTCTTGAGACGGTGACCTTGGGGGTGACGCATCTTGCCGAAGTCGCGCTGGACGCGGCTTGTCAGCAAGCCTTCAAAGACCTCGATGCGCGTCATGGTGTACCTTTGACAAGTGCCGGGAAGCGCGCTGAGTTTTGGGTCATTGGGATGGGCAAATTGGGCGCACGAGAGTTGAATGTCTCGAGCGACATTGATCTGATTTATGTCTACGACGAAGACGGTGAAACCACAGGCAATGAACAAGGCTTGGGGAAAATTTCAGTCCAAGAGTACTTTGCACGGGCAGTCAAAGCGATCTACACCCTGATTGGCGACACCACAGAGCATGGTTTTGTGTTTCGCGTTGACTTGGCTTTGCGCCCCAACGGCAACTCGGGTCCCAGCGTGGTTTCGCTGGGCGCTTTGGAGGAATATTTGCTGGTTCAAGGCCGTGAATGGGAACGCTTTGCTTGGATGAAGAGCCGGGTGATCGCGCCACGCAGCAGCATTCAAAACGGTTCTGCGGCCAATTTGCGCTCGGTGGTGTTGCCCTTTGTGTTCAGGCGCTACCTCGACTACAACGTGTTTGAGTCCTTGCGCACCCTGCACCAGCAGATCCGTGACCACGCAGCCAAACGCAGTGCGGGTCATCCCGAGCGGGCCAATGATGTGAAGTTGTCCCGCGGTGGCATTCGTGAAATTGAACAAGTAGAGCACCGAATCCAGTATTTGGACGATCAACAAACGCATGTCTTGCCAACACATGACCATGATTTGACGTGGATCGCCAACACCATGGGTTATGCCGACAGCTGTGATTTTTTAAGCGATTTGGACGCGCATCGCGAAATCGTCGCGCACGAATTTGACATCTTGTTGGGCGGCGATCGAGAGTGCAAAGGCTGTCAAACACAGGGGACGCGTGAGCGCCCTGAGCTTGAAAAGGTCTTGGACTTGTTTACCGGAGAGGTCCGTCAACGTTTGGCCCATTGGCAAGACAGCCCCAAAGTTCAAAGCCTGCGGGATGACGCCAGGGGCCGTTTGATGCGATTGCTCCAGCGCACGGCGCAGTGGCTGAAAGAGAAACGGGTCGAGGAAGTGGCCGTTGTTCGCATGGCTGACTGGATGGAGCCCTTGATGCGCAGAGAGAGCTACCTGGCCATGATGCTGGAGCGTCCTGCCGTTCACGAACGCTTGCTTCGCTTGTTGGGCGCGGCCAAGTGGCCAGCCCGGTATTTGGTGCAACACCCGGGCGTCATTGATGAATTGGCGGGTGGCGATGTTTTGAAACAACGCTTTGTGGCGGCTGACTTTGAGGCGGAGCTAGAAGCTCGCCGTGCGGCCCTCAAACGCACGGGTGAGGATGACGAAGAAAACCTTTTGAACCTTTTGCGCCGAGCGCACCATGCCGAAGTCTTCAGAACCTTGGCGCGTGATGTCGAGGGAAACTTAACAGTGGAGCAAGTGGCAGATGATTTGAGCGCCATGGCCGATGCGGTTCTTCGTGTGACTGCATCTTGGTGCTGGTCTTATCTCAAAAATCGGCATCGCGATGAGCCGCAGTTCGGCATCATTGCCTATGGCAAATTGGGCGGCAAAGAGTTGGGCTACGGCAGTGATTTGGACATCGTCTTTGTGTTCGAGGATGCCGATGAACGGGCTCAAGAGGTCTATGCGGCCTTTGTGCGAAAGCTCATCAATTGGTTCACCGTGAAAACGGCCGAGGGCGATTTGTTTGAGATTGACACCGCCTTACGACCCAACGGAAGTGCAGGTTTGTTGGTGACCACTTTCGATGCGTACGCCGATTATCAACAGCAACGAGGTAGCAACACGGCCTGGACATGGGAGCATCAAGCCATGACACGGGCGCGCTTTGTGATGGGCAATGCGCACATGCAGCAGAGATTTGACCAAGTTCGGCTGGCCGTGATCAGTGCCCATCGCGATCCCCAAGCGCTGGCCCAAGAGATTGTCAGCATGCGCAATCGGGTGCGTGGCGCCCACCCCATCAAGCACGGTTTCTTTGATGTCAAACACAGTCCAGGCGCCATGGTGGATGCCGAGTTTGCCGTTCAATATTTGGTGTTGACGCATACGGCGGCGCACCCTGATTTGGCAGACAACGTGGGCAACATTGCCTTGCTGCAACGTGCAGAAGCTGCAGGTTTGTTGCCCCCAGGTGTAGGCATCGCAGCTTCATCGGCCTACCGTGAGTTGCGCAGGGTTCAGCACAAGGCTCGCTTGAATGAAGAGCCGACCCAGGTAGAAGGAGGCCTTTTAAAGTCAGAACAAGACGCTGTTCTGGCTTTGTGGCAAGCCGTTTTTTCAGCCGACAACAAATTTCCAAAAGGCGCGTGACAAGCCAGAAAAATAGAAGTAAACTGTCCAGTCACAAAACAGAATGGACAGTTCAATGGCCAATTTCAGAACACTCAAACGCATCCTTGCCTGGGTCCTTTTGCTCGCCATGTCTGCTGCATGGGCGCAGCCAGCAGGAACAACGCCAAACACCGCTGCGGCATGTCCTGCCTTGTTGAATCACACCTTTGCAAGACTGCAGGATGAAAAACCGCAGTCCTTGTGCCAATACAGTGGCAAAGTCATTTTGGTGGTCAACACGGCCAGTTACTGTGGTTTCACGCCTCAGTACAAAGGATTAGAGGCGCTTTACGACAAATACAAAGACCGAGGTTTGGTGGTGCTGGGTTTTCCTTCCAATGATTTTGCGCAAGAGAAAGCCACCAACCAAGAAATTGCGGACTTTTGTGAAAACACCTTCGGTGTGAAGTTTCCAATGTTCACCAAAACCGCTGTCACCGGAGACAACGCGGCGCCCTTTTTCAAACAATTGGCGCAAGCCCCAGGACAACGACCCAAGTGGAACTTTTACAAGTACCTGATTGGCCGCGATGGCAAGTTGATTGACAGTTACAGCAGCATGACCAGTCCGGACAGCAAAAGTCTGGTGCAAACGCTTGAAAAAAGCTTGTCGGGCAAACCTTCCTAAGTTGACAGAGAAAGTTTGACACCTTGAAATACCAGAAGATTGCCGTTGTCGGCTCGGGCATCTCGGGCCTGGCCGTTGCGCACAGCTTAAAAGGACAAGCCGAGGTCACGCTGTTTGAGGCAGGTGATTATTTTGGCGGACATGCCAATACGGTGGACATCAGTTTGCCGACGACTGCGGGCATGGTCACCCACGGCGTTGACACGGGCTTTTTGGTGTTCAATGAAAGAACCTATCCCAACCTGATCAATCTGTTTGCAGAGTTAGGCGTCGAGACGTCTTTGTCCGACATGTCTTTTTCTGTGCAAGCGCCCAAGGCTTGGGGCAACGAGTCCTTGGAGTGGAGTGGCAGCAATTTAGACACTGTGTTTGCACAGCGCCGAAATTTGGCACGCCCCGAGTTTTACAAAATGCTGCTGGACGTGCTGCGCTTTAACAAGTTGTGCACGCAAATTGCACAACAGCAAACTGAATCTGCCCTGCGCCAACCTTTGTCTGAATTTTTAAAGCAGCATCGGTTCGGCAAGGCTTTTCAAAATTGGTATTTCTTGCCCATGATGGGGTGCATTTGGAGTTGCCCAACCGATCAAATGTTGGCCTTCCCAGTGGCCACCATGATTCGGTTTTGCCATAACCACGGTTTGCTGCAAATCAGCAACAGGCCCCGTTGGTTCACGGTCACGGGGGGCTCACGCAACTACGTGCAGAAAATAGTCAGAGACATCAACGACAAGCGTCTGAACACCCCAGTGCAACTGATAGAGCGAGATGACCAAGGTGTTCGGGTTGTGACGCAAGGTTCTGCAGAGCGTTTTGATGAAGTGGTGATTTGCACGCATTCTGATCAAGCATTGCGCATGCTGCGCTCGCCCTCCGCAGAAGAGACGCAGTATTTGTCAGCCATTCGCTATCAAGACAACGTGGCCGTTTTGCACACCGACGACAGCGTGTTGCCCAGTCGTCGCAAAGCTTGGGCCGCGTGGAATTACGCTCGCGCCGAAAGCGAAGACCAAGAAAGCGCACGCGTTTGTTTGCATTACCTGTTGAACAAACTGCAACCCTTGCCCTACCAGCAAGCGGTTGTGGTGTCCCTCAATCCCGCGCAAGCCATCGATGCCAACAAAGTCATTCGGACATTTGACTATGCACACCCCGTGTTCGATTTGGCCGCGATTGATGCCCAACAACACATCCACCGAATTCAAGGCCAGCAACACACATGGTACGCGGGTGCTTGGTTGGGATACGGTTTCCATGAAGATGGTTTGAAGTCTGGCTTGGCGGTGGCCAGAGAGTTGCTGTTGAAAGTTCACGCATGACCACAGCGCGCATCAGCATTGGCCATGGCCAAATCAGGCACGTGCGTTTGCGCCCAGCCCGGCATGCCTTTGACTATGCGGCCTATTTTGTGATGTTGCCCATGCGTCATCTTCAATCGGTGCTGCGCAATCCGGAGGCTGCAAAAACCCTGGCTTTTCCCATCAACCGTTCAGGCTTGATGTCGTTTCACGATGTCGACCATGGCGATGGCCGATTGCCAGCGCAAGGCGGTGCCTTGGCTTGGTTAGAGTCATTGCTGGCCGAGGCCCATGTGCAAGACGCGGATGGGGAAATTTGGTTGCAAACTTTTCCTCGCGTCTTGGGCTATACCTTCAAGCCCGTCAGTTTTTGGTACTGCCATCGACAAGACAACAGTTTGGCCGCCATCGTGGCCGAGGTTCACAACACCTTTGGCGAGCGAATTCAGGTTCATGCGAACCCTTCAAAACGGTGTCGAGCGCATTGTTGCGCGTGTTGATCACAGCAACGAAGAGGGCCCACTGATTCAAACCAGTCAAAGTGGCAAGTTGGTGGACGCCAGTCCCGCCGAAATTCGAAACACTTTTTGGCGCTATCCCCTTTGGACCTTGGCTGTGATGTTGCGCATTCATTGGCACGCCTTGTTGCTATGGGTCAAGAACGTTCCCTTTTTTCACAAACCTGCACCGCCTGCGCAATTTGTCACGCGTGGTCAAGTTGCTTCAACCTTCACTTCTAAATCTCGCTGAACATGAACACCACCACGTCTTCCAGCACATCGATGGCCATCCAATCTGCACCCATGGCCGCGCGCCGTGTGCTTCAGTTGCTTGAAAAAATCGAGCACGGCACCTTGACCGTTCAGTTCCCCGATCGGAGCTCAAAAGTTTATGGCACCGGTGCAATGCCCCACGCTGCCATCAGTTTGCGCAATTGGCATGTATTTTTGGCCAGCATGAAATCGGGCGACATTGGTTTTGCAGAATCCTACATTGCGGGTGATTGGACGACACCTGCCTTGAGTGATTTGTTGCGCGTCATGATTCAAAATCGCCGCGTTGTGGAAGATTTGATTTATGGCTCTTGGTGGGGCCGCATGATCTACCGCGTCAAGCATTTGCTCAATCGCAACCACAAAGCCAACAGCCGCAAAAACATCCACGCCCATTACGACCTGGGCAATGCGTTTTACGAATTGTGGTTGGACGGCACCATGAATTACTCGTCCGCATTGTTTGAAGGTGATTTCAGCCGCAGCATGCAAGCGGCACAGAACGCCAAAGTGCGCCGCGCCTTGCAAGCCACAGATGTCAAGGCGGGTTCACGTGTTTTGGAAATCGGTTGTGGTTGGGGCGCCTTGGCCGAAATGGCCACGCTGGAAATGGGCGCTCACGTGACCGGCGTCACTTTGTCGACCGAACAATTGGCGTTTGCCAATGCGCGCATGAAATGGAATGGCAAAGCCGAGCAAGCCGATTTGCGATTGCAAGACTATCGCGACATTGACGATGGCCCCTACGACGCAGTTTGCTCCATCGAAATGATCGAGGCGGTGGGCCAAGAATACTGGCCCACTTATTTCCAAACAGTCAGCAACATGTTAAAGCCAGGCGGCAAGGCCTGCATTCAAAGCATTGTGATCGATGACGCTTTGTTTGACCGGTATGTCAAATCGACAGACTTTATTCAGCAGTACATTTTCCCAGGCGGCTGCTTGCCCAGTCCTTCGGAATTCAGAAGACAGGCGCGCTTGGCAGGCTTGGAAGTGGTCGATGAGTTGAAGTTTGGCCCTGATTACGCCGAAACCTTGCGCCGCTGGCGACATGACTTCTTGGCGCATGAGGCGCAGGTGTTGACCTTGGGCTTTGACACTGCATTCATTCGCACGTGGGAGTTTTACTTGGCCTATTGCGAAGCCGCTTTCGATGAAGCCAATACCGATGTGATTCAGTTCACATTGAAAAAGCCAGACTGAGATGAACATTCAGAAAGCTTGTTCATGGCAGATCATCTTGGCGTTGGTGCTCGGCACTTGGAGCCTCATGGCCACTGCCAATGAAATGATCTTGCCAGGTGCCAAACCCTCAAGCACCCAACGCTATCAATTCTGGGGTTTCGAAATTTACGATGCCCGCTTGTGGACATCACCGGGTTTTTCGGTGCAGCAGTACACGGCTTCGCCGTTTGTTTTGGAGCTGTCCTACCTTCGCAATTTTGAAGGGGCAGCAATTGCCAAGCGTTCGATGGACGAGATGCGCAAGTTGGGTGGCATCACGTCTGCACAAGAAAAGGCGTGGCTCCAGGCCATGACCGATATTTTTCCCAATGTTCGCGCGGGTGACCGTTTGATGGGGTTCTACAAACCCAACGAGGGTGCTGAGTTTTGGTTTCAACAAAAGCGATTAGGCGCCATCGGCGATCCCCAATTTGCCAAACTCTTTTTTGGCATTTGGCTGCATGAGGCCACGCCAGCACCTGCCATTCGACAAGCGTGGATCAACGGTTTATGAGTGATGCATCGCGCGCCACTCATGCAACGGGCGCATTCTATGGGCTGCTGGCTTTGCCATTGTCGTTTGTGGCATTGCCCATGTACGTCAACTTACCCCATGCATACGCCACACACTACGCGGTCCCGTTGACCACCCTTGGCCTGGTTTTGCTGATCAGTCGTTTGTTGGACGCTTTCATTGACCCGTGGATGGGGCGCATCAGCGATGTGCTGTACGCCAAGTCAAATCAAGCCGTTGGCCTTGCGGCCATTGTTTTGGCCGCTTTGTTGTTGCTGTCTTTTGTTGCTTTGTTTTTCCCGCCGTTGTTTGTTTCTACTTCGGGCTATGTGGCCTGGGTTGCGGTGTTTGTCAGTTTGTGCCACCTCACCTACAGTGGGTTGAGCATCCTTCACCAAGCTTGGGCAACCCGCTTGGGAGGGGGTGCATTGCAGCAAGGACGCCTGATCGCTTGGCGTG
>RFVJ01000320.1 GCA_009928125.1 Betaproteobacteria bacterium | reverse complement strand
AGGAAAAATGCCAGCCATGAACAGTTTGGAGATGGACACACCGCCGATCACACCAAACAAAATAAAGCCAATGGATGGGGGAATGACGGGTGCAATGATACCGCCAGCGGCAATCAGACCTGCAGAGCGATCCATGCGGTAGCCTGCATCTCGCATCATCGGCATGAGCACGGCTGCCAAAGCGGCTGTGTCAGCCACAGCAGAGCCAGACAAGCTGGCCATGATGATGGCTGCAAACACCGCCACATAACCAAGCCCCCCTTTGAAATGCCCCACCCACACCAATGCCGAGTTGACGATCCGCCGGCTCATCCCGCCGGCATTCATCAATTCGCCTGCCAACATGAAGAAAGGGACCGCCATCAACGGAAAGTTGTCTGCACCATTGATTAAATTTTGTGAAACGATTTGCGTGTCAAAGTTATCCAAGTGCAGCATGAGCGCCACACCAGAAACGATCAGTGAGAAGGCCAGGGGCATGCCCAAAGCCATGGCCGCCAACAAAGAGCCAATGAAAACGAAGACGGTCATTTGGCACTTCCTTGCAAATGGGGTTTGGCGTCTTCTTCAGAATCAGTGACTTGAATCAGGTCGGATTCATTGAAGTCGCCTTTGGCCAGTCGGATCAATTTGCCAACGATCATCAGCCCCATAGCAATGCTGGTGATGTAGCCCACACCATAAACCCAGCTCATGGGTAATTCTGTCACGCCAGAGCGAGTGCTGGCATTGATGCCGTGCTGTTTGAAAGTGCCATAAAACATGAGGATGCAGCAACCAAGCATCAGCAAATTAGAAATACCGAAGGCTAATTTTTTTCCTGTCAAACTGAGCTTTCGAACGATGGAATCAAGCCCCAAATGCGCATTGTCACGCATGGTCACAATGGCGCCTAAAAAAGTGATCCAGATGAATAAAAATCGCGACAATTCTTCAGAGCTGATGATGCCGTCGTTAAAGCCATACCGCAAAACCACATTGCCAAAAACCATAATGACCATGGTGGACAGCATGATCACCAAGGTGAACTCGGCGAGGCGAAAAAACAAGTCGTTGATTTTTTTCATAGGAAAAACACATTAAAAAGCCCTCTTCAAGAGAAGAGGGCTTTGAGATCGAGCATTACTTCGTGTTTTCGATGGCTTGCAATAATGCGGGGCCGTTCTTTTCACCAAATGTTTTGGCAATCTCGGCTGACACAATTTTCTGGAAAGGTGCCATGTCGACGTTCTCAACTACTTGCATGCCAGACTTTTTCAGATCTGCAATCACTTTGCCTGCATTGGCTGCGTTCAAACCGCGTTGGTACTTCGCAGCTTCACGGGCAGCCTCAACCACAATGGTTTGGTAGTTGGCGGGCAATGAATCGAATTTGCCTTTGTTCATGGCTACGATCAAGGGAGAGTAGACGTGGTTACTCACTGTCAAGTGCTTTTGAACTTCATAAAACTTAGATGACCAAGTGACGTTGATGGGGTGTTCTTGTGCGTCAAACGTTCCTGTTTCCAAAGCGGTGTACAGCTCGGCGATCGGCATGGGTGATGGGTTCATGCCCAACAGTTTAAAAGCTTGAATGTGATAAGGGTTGGGTGTCGAGCGAATCTTCAAACCTTTCAAATCTTCAGGTTTGTTGACAGGACGTTTGTTGTTGGTGAAAGCGCGCCAGCCATTTTCCCAATAGGCCAATCCCTTCATGCCGTGAGGTGCCAGTTCGTTCAAGACACCGCTGCCTACAGCGCCATCGAGGACGGTGTAAGCATGTTGTGCGCTACGGAATACGAAGGGCAGTTCCATGGCCGCTGTGTTGGGCACAATGCCATTGAAGTTGGAGGCGCCGCTGGAAACGATGTCGATGGTGCCACCTCGCACACCATTGATCATGGCGGCATCATTGCCCAATTGATTGGCGGGGAAAACAGTGA
>RFVJ01000319.1 GCA_009928125.1 Betaproteobacteria bacterium | reverse complement strand
AAAGATTTACATGAATTTGCGCTTTCTTCCCATCACGTTGGCCATCTCTGCAGCTTTCGCGGGCGCTGCCCAAGCCCAGAGCTTGATGTCTTTGTACGAGACAGCTCGCGGCTACGACGCAGCTTACAAAGCTGCACAGTCTCAGTACACCGCCAACCTCTCCAAAGGCGATCAAGCCAAAGCATTACTTTTGCCCACAATTGGCCTGTCAGCCAACGTCAACAAAACAGAAGTCGAGTTACTGGCAGCGGCCCAAACAGTCACATCCCAAAGCAAGGCAGCCACCTTGAGCGCTTCACAACCGCTTTACCGACCTGCCAACTTTGCAACTTACCAGCAAGGCATGCGCCAATTGGAATTGGCCAGCGTTCAGCTCAAAGCAGCAGAACAAGACTTGATGGTGCGCCTCAGCCAAGCTTACTTTGATGTCTTGGTGTCGCGCGAAAGCTTGGACTTTGTCAAAGCACAAAAAGTGGCAGTTGCCGAACAATTGGCAGCGGCCAAGCGCAACTTTGAAGTTGGCACCTCCACCATCACCGACACACGTGAAGCGCAAGCGCGTTACGACTTGGTCTTGGCGCAAGAAATTGCAGCCGACAATGATCTGCGCATCAAGCGTTTGGCCCTGAACCAATTGGTTGGCCTGAACAACATTGAACCCAAGTCACTTTCAAGCAAAGCCAAGTTATCGGGCCCTGATGCTCAAAGTTTGGAGCAATGGGTTCAGCAATCTGCCGAACAAAATCCAAGCGTGATTCAAAGCCGTGCTGCGTTGGAAATTGCCAAATTAGAAACCAGCAAAGCAGAAGCGGGTCACAAGCCCACCTTGGATTTGGTGGCAGGCTACACCCCTACCCGCTACAAAAACGGCAAGGGCATCAACTCCTCACAAGTTGACACCAACACCAACAGCGTCACCTTGTCCTTCAACATGCCATTGTTTGCAGGTTTTGCCACCCAGAATCGCATCAAGGAAACTGTCGCCTTGGAAGAAAAAGCACGTTCCGATTTGGACGCTGTCGAGCGCAACGTGGCGCAAGCCACTCGCTCAGCCTTCTTTGGTTTGCAGTCTGGTTTGGGTCAAGTCAATGCGCTGCAAGCTGCAGAAGCTTCCAGCCAAAGTGCCTTGGATGCCAACAAGTTGGGCTACCAAGTGGGTGTTCGGATCAACATCGATGTGTTGAACAGCCAAAGTCAATTGTTCCAAACCAAACGCGATTTGGCCAAAGCGCGCTACGACGTGTTGCTAGGTCAGTTGAAGCTGCGTCAAGCGGCTGGCACATTGACTGAAGCCGATTTAGCGTCCATCAATGCACTGCTGAACCCTTGATCAACCATTCGCGCACAGCATCCGCTGTGCGCTGCGTGGCGCCGCCGTGTTGTTTGGTAAAGCTTAAAGCTTTTACGGCATGAGTTTTTAAAAGCTCGCTGTTTTGTACCAGTGCCACGGCGCTCTCTAGGGCCATGGCCATATTGGCCACACGCAACGCAGCCCCCTCCGCCAATGCAGCCTCCGAAGCCTCTGCAAAGTTAAAGGTGTGTGGCCCCATCACCACAGGACATCCGCAAGCCGCTGCCTCAATGAGGTTTTGCCCTCCCAAAGGCTCAAAACTGCCGCCCAACAAGGCCACATCGGCCAAGCTGTAGTAAAGGGCCATTTCCCCCAAGCTGTCGCCCATGTAAATCGTTGAACCTGCAGCGTTGACGGGCGGCGAAGCGCCCTCTTCTTGCCCCCATGAACTTCGGCGCGACACTTGAAAACCTTGCTGCTCAATCAACTGAACCACCTCGTTCACGCGCTGAGGATGACGAGGCACCAGCAGCCATTGAACGTGCACATCAGGGTTGGACTTTACAAAGCTTTGCCACGCATCCAACCACAAGCGCTCTTCACCTTCGCGTGAACTGGCCAGCATGATGAC
>RFVJ01000318.1 GCA_009928125.1 Betaproteobacteria bacterium | reverse complement strand
GGCAGCAAGATGTCTTTGAAGAAGCGCATGGCGCCTGCGCCGTCCATGCGTGCGGCCTCGACCAACTCGTCGGGGACGGTCAAGAAAAATTGACGGAGCAGAAAGGTCGCTGTGGCTGAAGCAATCAAAGGAACTGTCAGTCCTGCATAGGTGTTCAACATCCCTAAGTTGGACACCACTTCGTACGTGGGGCTGATGCGGACCTCAACAGGCAGCATCAGGGTGATGAAGATCATCCAGAAGAAAAAATTGCGAAATGGAAAGCGGAAATAAACCAGTGCAAAAGCGGACAGCAAAGAAATGGCAATCTTGCCAATCGAAATCACCAAGGCGCTGATCAAACTGGTTTGCATCATGGGCCAGACGGCCGGCACCTTGCCGCCCAAGGAGGTCTCACCACCCAACAACGCGAGGCGATAAGACTCCCAAAAGTTGGTGCCAGGCCAAATCGACATGGGAATGCTTCTGGAAATCTGCTCGGCCGTTTGGGTGGAAGCTACCAAAGTGAGGTACAGCGGAAAAGCCACCACGGCAACGCCAAGCAACAAGATGAGGTGTGACAGGATATCAAGGACAGGACGTCGTTCGATCATGTCAGTACTGCACTTTCTTTTCGACGAAGCGGAATTGCACCACCGTGAGGGCCACCACAATCACCATCAAGATGACGGACTGTGCGGCCGAGCCGCCCATGTCGAGGGCTTTGAAACCATCGTAGTAAACCTTGTAAACCAAAATGGCGGTTTCCTTGCCTGGGCCGCCGTGGGTGGTGGCATCAATGATGGCGAAGGTGTCGAAGAAGGCGTACACCACGTTGATGACCAACAAGAAGAAGGTGGTGGGTGAGAGCAAAGGGAATACGATGGTCCAAAAACGATGCCACGGAGAAGCGCCGTCGATGGCTGCTGCTTCAATCAAAGATTTGGGGATGGACTGGAGTCCCGCCAAGAAAAACAAAAAGTTGTATGAAATTTGTTTCCACACAGAGGCCATCACGATCAAGGCCATGGCATGGTGGCCATTGAGCAAGTGGTTCCATTCAAAGCCGATGCTGCGCAGAAAATAAGCCACGACACCCATGGGCGATGCAAACATGAAAATCCACAACACGCCCGCTACCACAGGTGCAACGGCATAAGGCCAAATCAGCAAAGTTTTGTAGAGCCCTGCACCGCGGACCACACGGTTGGCCATCACAGCGAGCAGCAAGGACACAGTCAAACCAATGCTTGCAACCAAAATGGAAAAGAAAGCGGTTGTTTTGAATGAAGTTAAGTAACTGGTGTCGCTGAACAGACGGTCAAAGTTTTCCAAGCCAACAAATTGAACCGAGCCGCCAAAGGCGTCTTCTGTCAGCACGCTTTGGTAAAGGGCTTGTCCTGCAGGCCAAAAGAAAAAGACCAAAACGACCGCCATCTGCGGTGCGATGAGCAGCCAAGGCAACCAAGCAGATTTGAAGCGTACGCGCTTTTCCATGGAACTCTTTGTGAAACTTCAGTCAATGTAAAGTACAAAAGCAGAGGTGTCATCCTCTGCTTTTGTGGTGGCGATCATGTTTCTTTTCAGAAGCAAGTCGCGCGAGAGAACGGCTCTGAGTTTACTTGTTGGCTTTTTCAAAGCGCTCCAGTTGCTCGTTGCCACGTTTGATGGCGGCATCCAAGGCTTCTTTAGGCTGCTTCTTGCCACTCCAAACGCCTTCAAGTTCCTCATCGATGATGGTGCGAATCTGAACGAAATTACCCAAACGCACGCCACGAGATTTGTCGGTCGTTTTGCGAATCATTTGTGTCACAGACACGTCGGTGCCAGGGTTCTTTTTGTAGAAGCCTGATTTTTCAGTCAACTCAAAAGAGGCCTTGGTCACAGGCAAGTAGCCTGTGCGTTGGTGGCTGGCCGCCGCCACATCGGGTTTGGACAAGAAGGCAAAGAACTGACCCACGCCTTTGTA
>RFVJ01000317.1 GCA_009928125.1 Betaproteobacteria bacterium | reverse complement strand
TGATTGGCATCAGGTGCATGGCGTTTCAGGTCTTGCGCAATGGCCAAGGCTGTGAACTCGCACAACGTGGCTTGCACATCAACGGTTTTGTAGTCTGCACGCAAATGTGGCTGCAACCAAGTGGGGTTGAACAAATCGCGGCCTGTGCTTTTGGGCGGTGTTTGATGCAAATACGCTTCCGCCAACAAGCTTTGCAACATTGAAGGAATGACTTGGCCTTGCGCCGCCCATGCGCCGTTGGCATCGTAGTCGGTGCCTTGGTGCAGATGCACCCAGTGGTCCATGAGGGCGTTGCCAGGGCCGCAGTCAAAACCGGTGATGCTGTGTTGTGCGGTGTTGCGCAAGATGCTGATGTTGGAGATGCCGCCTATGTTGACCACAGCCACAGTGTGCTGGGGGTTGCCAAAAACCTCTGCATGAAAGGCTGGCACCAAAGGCGCACCTTGACCGCCGGCCGCCAAATCGCGTGTGCGAAATTCAGCCACCACATCAATGCCCGTCAGTTCGGCCAGCAAGGCGGGGTTGTTGAGTTGCAAGGTGTAGCCAACCGCGCCTTGACCCGTGCTGGGGTCGGCATCAAATTCAAGCGGGCGATGCCGAACCGTTTGGCCATGCGCGCCAAGGGCTGCAATGTCATGTGCTTGCAAACCACTTGCATTGAGCAGCGCATGCACCACTTGCGCGTAACTTCTGGCCAAGCGATTGCCAGCCAATGCGGCGCGATGCAACTCGTTGTTGCCCGGTGTATTCAGGCTGAGCAACTCGGCACGAAATTCAGCATCAAATGGCTGAAAGACATGCTGCAAGACTTGAAGGCTGGGCGTGTTGATCAACAACGCAGGAGACTGACCTTGACCCAAGTTGCCATTTCCACTTTTGCCACTTTCTTGTTGCGGTTTGCTTTGCCATTGCAAGAGCACACCGTCCACGCCATCGAGCGACGTGCCCGACATGAGGCCAATGAAGTATTGAAGGTGAGGTGCAGACACCGTTGTGGGCAATGGGGGAAGCTGAGAAGAGGGGGAGGAAGTCAACCTGGCCCCTGCCAACGCTGAGAATTATTGAACGTTGTTTTGGCGCATTTGCGCCGCGGCCATCAACTGGGCGCGCGCAGATTCGGCACGCTGGTTGAATTGGGGACGCTGTGCAGACGAGATGGGTTCGGAAGAACCTTGTTGTGCCAAAGTCAGAGGGTCAACGTGCCGACCATTGATGCGGAATTCAAAGTGAAGGTGAGGTCCTGTGGACAAGCCCGTGGTACCCACAGCGCCCACAATGTCACCTTGCTTGATGGTTTGACCGCGCTTGACGTTCATGCGGCTGAGGTGCGCATAAACCGTGCTTTGACGCGCGTTGTGTTGCACGATCACCATGTTGCCAAATGCGCCTTGGTAGCCACTTTCTACAACCACACCATCGGCCACGGACATGACAGGCGTGCCGATTGGCGCTGCATAGTCAACGCCTAAGTGTGCACGCTGGGTGTGAAGGATGGGATGCTCGCGCATGCCAAAGCCGCTGGTGCGACGCGAGTAAGGCATGGGGGATGCCAAGAAGGCACGGCGCAGGCTGTCACCCTTGAGGGTGTAGTACGAACCCTTTTGGCCAGGCTCTTGGAACCAGACCGCGTTGTAGGTTTTTTGGTCGTTGGTAATCTCGGCGCTGAGCAAGCGACCTGCGCGCAGAGGTTCGCCTTCGGCTTCCAGTGTTTCGTAGACCACCGAGAACACGGCGCCTTTGCGCAGCGCACGGTGGAAGTCGATTTGACCCGAGAAGACATCGGCCAATTGACGGGTGACGGAGTCGGGCAAGCGGGCTTCGTCTGAAGCTTCGTACAAAGAGGAGTTGACGGTGCCGCCCGCCATGCGAACGCTGGCTGTCAAGGGGGCGGTGTCGGTGCGAACGCTGAATTGGTTGTTGGCATCCCGCGTGATGACCATGCGCTGAAA
>RFVJ01000316.1 GCA_009928125.1 Betaproteobacteria bacterium | reverse complement strand
CTTCCATCCAGCCCCTTCGCCGGGTGTTTTTTCCAAACGATAGTCGAGCTGAATAGGCTCACCCTTGCCTTTGACTTCGGTTTGCACCACCAAATTTTTCTCATCTGTGGCACCTCGGAGGGGCTTGACTTCAATGACTTGGTCATTGATTTGACTGAGTGCGCCAGAGTAAGTGCGAATGAGCAAAAGTTTGAATTCTTCTTGCAAGCGCTCTTGCTGCTCGGGCGTGGCTTTGCGCCAACCGGGACCTGTGGCCAAGGCGGTCATGCGGCGGAAATTGACGTGTTGCATCAATTTGCTGTCGACCAACTGCATGGTTTTGTTGATGTCGCCGGCTTTGATGCTTTTGTCTGCGCGCACCGCGTCCAAGGTTTCATTGGAGATGCGTTTGACAAAGGCATCGGGCGCTTCGTCGGCTGCCATCACTGCGCTGGCACCCAGCAGCAAGCCCACGGCCATGAAAAATGAAGTGAAAAGGGTCTGAAATGTGCGATTCATAGGGGGTCATCATAAAGAGCGTCTTGCCCTTTAACGCGCCAAGTTTCAAAAAGTTGATTAAACCACTGGCGACTTTACAAATGAAACTAAGGTTTTTCGTCAGGCGCCAAGGATTTGGCAGGTGCAGTGGGGTTGGCCGAAGGTCGATTGGGCGCCACCATGGGGGCAGGCTGCTCGGGATCGTCAAAATCGTCCAACATGGGCGGGTTACCGTCGTAGATGTCGTTCAAACGCTTTTGAAGGTAAGCATCGCGCGTGAAGGTGTAGGGGTCCAAAGAGGCTTGTTTCACGGCATCTGACAAGGACAAATAACGCTCGCGCTTGTCGGTTAAACGAAGCACCGTGAGGGTGTTGCGAGCGCCAATGTCGCTGACTTGCTGGTTCACGTCTGTTTTGGTGTCCACCCACAAGCCCACGCTGTCTCTGAGGGTGGAAGGGCCAAAAAAAGGCAAGACCACGTAAGGGCCAGAAGAGACCCCCCAAAATGCCATGGTTTGACCAAAATCTTCTTTGTGCTTTTCAATTCGAAACTCTGTGGCCCAGTCGATGACGCCCCCTAAACCGACGGTGGTGTTGATGGCCACACGCATGGCATTGCGAGAGGCTGCCTCCAGTTTCAACTGCGCCAAGCTGTTGAAAAAGGACATCACATCACTTTGATTGCTGAAAAAATTGCTGATGCCCTTTCGCACAAACGTGGGCAGCACTTCGCCGTAGAGGACGGCCACAGGACGCAAGACCAAATCGTCTGCCAAGTCGTTGAATGCGGTGACTTTTCGGTTCAAGGGCTCTAAGGGGTCCGACGGATCAGGCCCGCGCAAGGAGGCACACCCTTGCAACAGCAAGAGTGCCACCACCGCACAGAGCAGGCGCCAGTGACGCATCATTTGGTTCCAGCGGCGGGCGTGGCGGCGTCCGAAGCTTTGCTGTACAAAAACTGGCTGATCAAATTCTCCAGCACAACCGCAGACTGGGTGGAGCCGATGTTGTCGCCCGCTGCCAGATTCTTTTCATCTGCACCCGCCACAATGCCCACGTACTGTTCGCCCAACAACCCACTGGTGAGAATTTTCAGGGAGCTGTCTTTGGGAAAAGCGTAACGGCTTTCCAAGGCCAAACTGACCTTGGCTTGGTAACTGTCGTCGTCAAATTGGATGTTGTCCACACGCCCGACCACCACACCTGCGCTTTTAACCGCGGCACCTTTTTTGAGGCCGCCAATGTTGTCAAATTTAGCGGTGACGGTGTAGTCTTTGTGCCAACTGAACTGCAGCAGGTTGGCCGACTTGAGTGCCAAAAAAAGCACTGCAGCCAAACCAATCAAGACAAACAAACCCACCCACACATCATTTTTTGAACGTTGCATCACGTCCTCCTTAAATGCTGAACATCATCACGGTGAGGATGAAGTCCAGTCCCAAAACTGACAATGAAGAAATCACCACACTGCGGGTGGTGGCAGAGGCCACACCCTCTGGTGTA
>RFVJ01000315.1 GCA_009928125.1 Betaproteobacteria bacterium | reverse complement strand
AGCCTCCTGCGCCGCCACCTGCGCCCGTGGTCATCAAACCCGCAGAGCCTGTCAAGCCCAGTTTGCCTATTTCGAACGCTCGCAGTGCCCACGAGTACCGCGTTGATGCCGCCAAGCATCTCTACCGACTCAATGGCGAGCGCATCTTCAAAGGCCGCATGCCGCCCATGCTCTATGCCGTGGGTGTTTTGGACGTCGAAGTCGACAAACAAGGGCAAGTGACCCGCACCTATTGGGTCAGAGCACCAGGCCACGCCCCCGAGGTCATGAAAGAAATTGAAAAGACCGTGCGTCAAGCAGCCCCCTACCCTGTTCCGGCGAACCTGAACAAGGTGGTCTATTCAGACGTATGGCTGTGGCACAAAAGCGGCAAGTTTCAGCTTGACACCCTCACCGAAGGGCAAGACTGAAACGGTTCAAACAGCCGCTTTGGCTTTCTCGCAAGTCATCAAAATCTTTTCGGGTGTTGCAGGCGCGCTCATGTGAACCACGGTTTTGTGGTCCGCACTGGCACTCACCGCATCACGCAAAGCAAAGAAAGTAGACAAGGCCAGCATCAAAGGAGGCTCACCTACAGCTTTCGAATTGAAAGGCGTAGGCTTCAAATTGCTGCCGTCAAACAAGGTCACATGGAAGTGCTCTGGAATGTCGCCAGCCACTGGGATTTTGTAAGTGCTGGGGCCATGCGTGAGGAACTTGCCCTTCTTGTCCCAAATGCATTCTTCCATGGTGAGCCAGCCCATGCCTTGCACGTAGCCGCCTTCAATCTGGCCTTTGTCGATGGCGGGGTTGATACTCTTGCCCGCGTCGTGAACGATGTCCACGGCCTTGATCCAATACTCGCCTGTGCGGGTGTCAATTTCAACTTCACTGACAGAAGCACCGTAGCAGTAGTAATAGAAGGCATGACCTGTAAGGGTTGCAAAGTCGTACTTAATTTCGGGCGTCATGTAGAAACCCGTGACCGACAAGCCCACACGGTCCAGCCAAGCTTGCTTGGCCACCGCCGTCCACTCAACAGACTTGCCACCGCCGTGCGCCATGCTGTTGGCAAAGCTCACGTCGCTTTCTTTGCAGCCCAACATGTTGGCCGCCACTGGCGCCAAGCGTGCACGCATTTGCGCCGTGGCATTCATGATGGCGGCACCATTGATGTCCGCACCACTGGAAGCAGATGTGGCGGAAGCGTTGGGCACCTTTTGTGTATCGGTGCCGGTGACTCGCACGAATTTGATGTCAATGCCCAAACCATCGGCGCACACTTGTGCCATCTTGGTGTTGAGGCCCTGGCCCATTTCGGTACCGCCATGGTTGCAACTGACAGAACCGTCCATGTAAATGTTGAGCAAGGCGCCGCCTTGGTTCAACATGGTGGCCGTAAAGCTGATGCCAAACTTCAAAGGCACCAAAGCCAAACCACGCTTGCGACGCTTGTTCACTTTGTTGAAGGCATTGACGCTGTCGCGGCGTTCACGGTACTTGGCTTCTGAGGCCACTTGGTCAATCACTTTGTCGCCTACCCAGTCGGCAATGGTCTGGCCATATTGCGTCACCATGGTGGCGGGGTTGCCAGAGACTGCGGGATCTTTGTAGATGTTGAGCAAGCGCACATCCAATGGATCTTTGCCGATGTCATTGGCAATTTGCTCAATGACGGTCTCAATGCCAAACATGCCCTGTGGGCCACCAAAGCCGCGGAACGCAGTGGCGCTTTGCGTGTTGGTTTTGCAGCGGTGGCTGATGAGTTTTAAATTGGGGATGTAATAACAGTTGTCGATGTGCAAGCAAGCTCGATCGTTCACGGGGCCTGAATAGTCAGTGCTGTAGCCACAGCGCGACATCAGGGTAATGTCGGCGCCCAAGATGCGGCCTTCGTCGTCATAACCCACTTCGTAATCGATGCGGAAGTCATGGCGCTTGCCCGTGATCATCATGTCGTCGTCGCGGTTCACGCGCAACTTGACAGGACGCTGCAATTTG
>RFVJ01000314.1 GCA_009928125.1 Betaproteobacteria bacterium | reverse complement strand
GGCCATTGGCTTGGCACACTTGGGCTCACCTGCAACTTTGCACAAACGCATCACGCGTTTGCGCCAAAAAGATTTGCTGATGACTTTCAATCAGCCTGAAGACAAGCGCGCCAAATACCTCATTCCCACCGAAAAAACCATCGCCATGTTTGGTGACTTTGGCAAAAAGATGAATTCCGTGGTCGCTGCGACCTGATCGCAGCCAAGCGCTTGTCGCTGCTCAGCGATCCGCCAAAAACAGAGCCTGCAAATCGCTTAAAAAATCAAAGCCTCGCGATGTGGGCCAAACCCGATTCAAGTCTCTGACAATGAGTTGCTTGGCTTCGGCGTTTGACAAACCTTGTTGAATGGCCGTCATCGACAAGCCCGTGCGTGCCATGTAGTCGGCCAAGCTGAAGCCTTCTTTCAAGCGCAAAGCATTGAGCATGTACTCAAACGGCAAGTGGCTCACCCTGCAGGGCTTGCGCAAGGTACAACTGCGGTTCACGGTAACGCACATAGCGCATGATGCGATGCGCAAAACTGAGCTTGCTGTGCGCGCCAGCACCAATGCCCAGGTAATCTCCAAACTGCCAGTAGTTCAGGTTGTGCCAACAGCGGTGACCTGGCTTGGCATAGGCCGACACTTCATAACGCTGCAATCCCGCGGCACTCGTCATGTCGGTGATCAAATCCATCATCTCGTAGGCATCGTCCTCCGCTGGCAATGCTGGCGGGTGTTTGGCAAACAGCGTGTTGGGTTCAATGGTGAGGTGGTAGATGGAAATGTGCGGCGGCTTGAAGCTCAATGCGGTTTGAATGTCTTGCGTCAAATCGGCCAAACTTTGACCTGGGAGTGCATACATCACATCCAAATTGAAGGTGTCAAATGCGCTCTGTGCTTCAGTCACCGCCGCCATGGCCTGATCGCTGTTGTGCACTCGGCCGAGCGCTTTCAGATGTGCATCGTTGAAACTTTGCACGCCAATGGACAATCGGGTCACACCTGCCGCACGAAACGCTTTGAAGCGATCTTTCTCAAAGGTTCCAGGATTGGCTTCCATGGTGATTTCTGCTTCGGCTTCCAATGGCAAGCGCGCACGGATGCCACTGATCAAACGATCGATGCTGGCAGGCTCAAACAAGCTGGGCGTGCCGCCGCCAATGAAAATACTGTGAACGGGTCGGCCCCAAATCAACGGCAAACTGACTTCTAAGTCGGCCAACAGCGCATCGATGTAGCGTTGTTCAGGCATGCGCTGCGCGTTGTCACGCCACTCGTGCGAATTGAAATCGCAATAGGGACATTTTTGAATACACCAGGGCAAATGCACATACAGCGACAGCGGTGGCAAGGACTGCAATTGCAGCAAGCCAGGCCGCATGGCATGCACCACATCAAAAGGACGGCTCATGCTTTAGAGGCCCCAACGTTCACGCATCAAGGCCACCATGGCCTGTGACGAGCGGCCGCGATGGCTGTTGGCATTCTTCACTTCTTCAGGCAACTGTGCAAACGTTTGGCCCAACTCCGGCAAGCACAAAATAGGATCAAATCCAAAGCCATTGCGACCGACGGGTTCGCGCGCAATCTCAACCACCACTCGTCCCACCGCAATCAAAGGCTCAGGATCTTCGGCACTGCGCAGTGCGACCAAGGTGCTCACCATGGCTGCTCGGCGATTTTCAATCTGCGCCATTTGCTCAATCACAGCGCGCACATTGTTGGCATCCGATTTCTCATAACCAAACTGCGTGCAATAGTAAGCGGTGTCAACACCTGGCAAACCACCAAACGCATCAATGCACAAGCCTGCATCGTCAGCCACAGCAGGCAGGCCACTTTGTGCAGAGGCATGGCGAGCTTTGGTCAAGGCATTTTCAACAAAGGTTTTGTAGGGCTCTGGCGCTTCCGAAATGTTCAACTCAGACTGCCTCACCAACTGCACATTCAGCACGCTGAACATGCTTTGCAGTTCGTGCAATTTGCCAGCGTTGTTG
>RFVJ01000313.1 GCA_009928125.1 Betaproteobacteria bacterium | reverse complement strand
TTGGCCACCACGGGTGTGAAGATTCAAGACATGTCCGAAAGTTTGCGCGGCATGTCGGGCGGCCAGCGTCAATGCGTGGCCATTGCGCGTGCCGCAGGTTTTGCCAAAAAACTCATCATCTTGGACGAGCCCACTGCGGCCTTGGGCGTGCAAGAAACAGCGCGCGTGGAGCAGATCATCAAAGGCTTGAAGCAGCAAGGCATTCCCCTCATCATCATCAGCCACAACTTGCGCCAGGTGTTTGACTTGGTCGATCGCATCTGGGTGTTCCGTCAGGGACGCATCATTTGCAGCCGACTCACACGCGAAACCAACCCCGAAGAAATTGTGGGCTTGATCACCGGTGCCATCGATCCAGCTTCTTTGACATCGGAAGAGGCCACCGCATGTTGAAAGGCATTGATCCACTGCTCACGCCTGAGTTGCTCATGCATTTGAGCGCTATGGGGCATGGCGAGTGGGTAGCGGTGGTGGATGCCAATTTCACTGCTGATTATTTGAGTCAGGGCAAGCCGGTGGTTCGCCTGCCTGGGCATTCACTTGAGCGTGTCAGTAAGGCCGTCTTGACAGTCTTTCCATTGGCGGCAGATTTAGCGCAACCCGTGGCATTCATGCAGGTCTGTCAAAGTGCAGAAGGTCACGTTACACCCGCACAGCAATCCGTGATTGATCTAGCAGTGGCCGAAGGCTTGAAACGATCACAAGTCGAAGCCGTGGAACGGTTTGCGTTTTACGACAAAATCAAAAGCGCCAGTTTGCTAGTTCAAACCGGTGAAGGCTCGGCGTACGGCAATGTCATGTTTTGCAAAGGTGTCATTCAGTTTTGAACACAGGTGCTTCTTCTCACCGCATGCGGGGTTCTAACCACGTCGGCATGCGACAGTTCAATGAGCGAATCGTGTTGCAAGCCATTCGCCATCACGTTGCCATTCCCAAAGCCGATCTGGCGCGCTTGACCCAACTGTCAACACAAACAGTGGCCATCATTGTGAGTCGTTTGATGGATGAAGGTTTGCTGCTGAAGCAAGCCAGGGTTCGCGGCAAGATTGGTCAGCCCTCCGTGCCCTTGTCTTTGAACCCCGAAGGTGCATTCAGTGTGGGCATCCAGGTGGGACGTCGCAGTTTGGAATTATTGGTCGCCAACTTTTGTGGCGAGCAAGTGCAGCGCATCGAAGTGCACTACGACTATCCAGAACCCGATGCCTTGTTTGCTGCCATTGCCAAAGGTTTGAAAACACTCGAAAAGCGCATGGGTGACCATTGGGCGCGGGTGGTCGGCGTCGGTTTGACTGCGCCTTTGTCGCTTCACAAATGGGCTGACCTGATGGGGGGGGATGCGGCGCAGGCGTTGGCGCGCTGGGAGCACATTGATTTGCAAGCGCAAGTTCAGCAACGCACCAATCTGCCAGTGGTCTTTGCCAAAGACACCACGGCCGCTTGTGTGGCCGAATTGTTACAGGGGCAGGGTCGGCGGATTCGCAGTTTCTTGTATGTGTTTGTTGGTACCTTTGTGGGTGGTGGCTTGGTCATGTCGGGCCACATCGTGAATGGCGAACGAGGCAATGCAGGTGCCATCGGCTCTTTACCGGTGGGTCTGTCAACTGAGCGTTCGCGCATGCCACCGCAGTTGCTGCAAATGGCTTCAGGCTGGCAATTGGAGCAAGCCTTGATGGCAGAGGGGCATGATCCTTTGCTGGTTCACCAAGACGCCATCATGAACCCGAAGTTTGAGCGTCTTACGCAATCTTGGTTAGCACAGGCCAGCGAGGCCTTGGCCATGTCGGTGGCCACTTCCGCAGCTTTGCTGGATTTGGATGCAGTGGTACTTGACGGCTCTTTGGGTGAGTCCTTGATGACCGCCTTGATGGCTGCCACCCAAAACAAGTTAGCGCAGTATCGTTTTGACGGCATTCATCAGCCAGCGCTGCTCAAAGGTCAGGTGGGAGCGCATGCGCGCGCATTGGGGGGTGCCTTGTTGCCCATGCACAGTCAGTTTTTTCCAGACAAAG
>RFVJ01000312.1 GCA_009928125.1 Betaproteobacteria bacterium | reverse complement strand
AGGCAAACCAGCGCGTTTGCAAGCCCTGAATTTGCAACGCACTGCCCAGGGCATGGCCTTTGAGGTGCAAGAAGCGCAGCAGCGTGTGCATTTACAAACCCATTTGATGGGCGACTACAACGTCGACAATGTGCTGGGTGTGATGGCTGCGTTGCGTGCAATGAACATGCCTTTGAATCAAGTGACCGAAGTCTGTGCACGTTTGCAGGCAGTTCCCGGTCGCATGGAAAAGGTGGCAGGCGTAGAGGGCATTGAACTGCCCTTGACAGTGGTTGACTATGCACACACCCCCGATGCCGTGATTCAAACCTTGAGCAACTTGAAACGTGTCGCACAAAGTTTGAATTCCAAATTGTGGTGTGTCTTGGGTTGTGGCGGTGATCGCGATGTCAGCAAGCGTCCCCTGATGGCAGCAGCTGCAGAATCTGAAGCCGATCACGTGGTGCTCACCAGCGACAACCCACGTACAGAGTCACCGGCAGCCATTGTGCAAGCCATGCTGCAAGGCATGAAGAAGCCGCAGGCTGCTTACCAAGAGCTTGACCGAGCCAAAGCCATTGACCATGCCGTGATGCAAGCGGGGCCCCACGACATCGTATTGATTGCGGGCAAAGGCCACGAGGACACGCAAGAGATTGCGGGTGTGAAGCACCCCTTTGATGACCGTTTGCACGCCCACGAAGCCTTGGTCCGCCGAGCCAACACCCTGGCTTCCATGGAGGTTCGCTCATGAACTTCACATTGGCCCAATTGCAAACTTGGTTGCCCCAAGCAGTGCCAGTCCCAGGCACTTTGAAGGGCGGCCCATCGACCGATGTTTGCATTCAAGCTGTTCGAACCGACAGTCGAAGTGTGGTGGCAGGCGATTTGTTTGTGGCTTTGAAGGGCGAGAACTTTGATGGCGCGGCCTTTTTGTTGCAAGCGCAAGCGCAAGGTGCTGTCGCAGTGATGTTTGAAACGCCCGATGTTCAAAGTCCTGAGACCCAAAGGCACTTGGAAGGTGTTCATGTGCCTGCTTTCTGTGTGCCCGATGCACGCGTGGCTTTGGGTGAATTGTCTGCAAATTGGCGTCGACAGTTTGACCTGTCGCTCATTGGTGTCACTGGCAGCAATGGCAAAACCACTGTGACCCAAATGATTGCAGCGGTGTTACGCGCCGACACCACGCAGCCCTCGATGTCGACACAAGGCAATTTGAACAACGAAATTGGCGTGCCATTGACCCTGTTCAACTTGCGTGCATCACATCGCCGTGCCGTGATTGAACTGGGCATGAACCATCCGGGTGAAATTGAAGTGCTGGCACGTTATGCCCAGCCTACCGTTGGCTTGGTCAACAATGCACAGCGTGAGCATCAAGAATTCATGGCCACTGTTGAGGCGGTTGCGCGAGAAAATGCGGAAGTGATTCGCGCTTTGCCAGCGCATGGCGTGGCCGTGTTCCCTGCTGTTGACACTTACACGCCTTTGTGGCGCGAGTTGGCTGGCAAGCGTCCAACCCTCACATTTGGTTTTGACGTGGGTGATGTTCAGGCTCACGACATTGCCTGGGTCCATGGCGCGTGGCAATTCACATTGGTGGCTGCGGCGCAGGCCTTGCCGTGTCGTTTGAACATTGCAGGACGCCATAACGTGTTGAACGCGCTGGCCGCCACGGCGTGCGCCTTGGCAGCGGGCATGCATTTGGTCGACATTGTGAAAGGGCTGGCGTCATTCGAGCCTGTGAAAGGACGCTCCAAATCTTGTCAATGGCAAATTGCGGGGCATGCCTATACCTTGGTGGATGACACCTACAACGCCAACCCTGACTCGGTGCGTGCTGCCATTGACGTGTTGGCTGAATTGCCTGCACCGCGTTTGATGGTGCTGGGCGACATGGGTGAGGTAGGTCAACAAGGCCCTGAGTTTCATGCTGAAGTCGGCGCCTATGCCCAATCCCGCGGGATTGACGCACTGTTCACTTTGGGTCATTTGTGCGTGCACAGCAGCCGTGCCTTTGTAGGTGCACGG
>RFVJ01000311.1 GCA_009928125.1 Betaproteobacteria bacterium | reverse complement strand
GCCTTCGAAAGCGGCCTCACCGATGGCGTGATGTTTGAGCGCCGCTTGTTCCATGCCATGTTTGCCACCGACGATCAGAAAGAAGGCATGGACGCGTTTTTGAACAAGCGCGCACCCAACTTCACACATCGCTGATCAGAGTCTGCTGTTGCAACACGCACTGACCACTGCGCCCATCGTTCCAACGATCTGGCGCCTAGCCTTGCCCAATGGGGTGGCCATGACAGCCGCCGCCTTGGTCAGCATTGCCGAGACCTGGTACGTTGGCCAATTGGGCATCATGCCCTTGGCCGGCATGGCACTGGTTTTTCCTTTGGTCATGTTGCAACAAATGCTGTCGGCAGGCTCTATGGGAGGCGGCATTACCTCCGCAGTGAGTCGCGCCATCGGGGCGAACAACCTGGACAAAGCCAATGCATTGGTATTGCATGCAGCGTTGATTGGCTTGAGCATCGGACTGTTGTTCACGGTGGTGTTTGCACTCTTCGGTGAGTTCATTTTCAGTGCGTTGGGCGGCAAGGGCGAAGCGCTTGCGCAATGTTTGTCCTATGCGCATGTGGCATTTGCCGGCTCTGTCAGTGTTTGGCTCACCAATGCATTGGCTTCTGTCATTCGCGGGTCTGGCAACATGCGCACACCCGCCAAAGCTTTGCTGATCACCTGCTTGGTCCAAGTGGTCTTGAGCGCTTTACTTGGTTTGGGTTTTGGGCCGGTACCCCGCTTGGGCATGATGGGCATTGCCGCTGGTTTATGGATCGCGTTCACTGGCACTGCCATTTACTTTCTTTGGTTTTTGCGATCAGACAACAGCACCCTTCGGTTGAGCCTCAACAGTCCGCTGTCCAAAGAATTGTTTGTGGACATTCTCAAAGTGGGCGGCATGTCCAGCATTTCCTCCGTGCTGACTGTGGCGACCATTTTGGTGGTGACGCGTTTGATTGCCAACTTTGGCCCTGAAGCTCTGGCAGGTTATGGCATCGGCACTCGCCTGGAATTTTTGTTGGTGCCCATCACGTTTTCCTTTGGCGTTGCGTGCTTGCCCATGGTCGGCATGGCTTTGGGTGCCAAGCTTGTGACGCGTGCCAAACAGGTGGCTTGGACAGGTGCCGTGATGTCTGCTGCCCTGGTTGGCAGCATCGGTTGGGTCGTGATGGTGTGGCCAGGCTTGTGGGCCAATTTGTTCAGCAGCGATCCCTTGGTGCTGGCCAGCGCCAGCCAATACTTTTTGACGGTAGGGCCTTGTTATGGTTTTTTTGCTTTGGGCTTGTGCTTGTACTTTGCATCACAAGGCGCAGGCAAGTTGGGGGGCCCCATCCTAGCGGGCACCTTCCGTTTGGTGCTGGTGGCCTCGGGCGGCGTGTGGCTGTCACATCACAACGGAACGGCAGACCAAATGTTCATGGTCATTGCAGCAGGCATGGTCAGTTATGGCGTTCTAACGGCATTGACCGTTTGGAGAACCAACTGGGCGCGGTAAACATCGAAAGCCTTTCAATGGGGACTTTCAAGCCCGCAGGCACCGCTACTCAAATCGTCTGAATGTTGAAAATGGGGCGACGCTCGCCCACATTCAAACCTTTGATGTTCTTCAAAGTTTGTGCGCGCCAAGGCATGAGTTCCTCGCGCTGCTTGTCATCCAACCACCCCAATTGGTCCAAGGCCTCGATGGTGGCTGCAAACAAAGCGGGCTTGTTGCCATCGGCAATTTTCAGAGCCAAAGCTTGCCCGCGCGAGCGACTGCCGATCACTTGAACACCATCGGCGCCCACCTTGCTCACCCAGTCGCCGCGACCCACTCGCATCAAATCAGCATCACTGCGTCCCGTACCAGACACCAACTCGGGATGCTTAGTCATGGCTTCGCCCAACAACTTCAAACTTGCGCCATAGACTTCGTCTGCTTCTGGCTTGGCCAGACGAGCGTAACTGCGTGCCAAGTTGGACAAAGGCACTGCAAAGTTGGGCGCCGAGCAACCATCAATGCCCCATCCCATGTCCGCTGATGCAACACCAGTGACATCGGCCACTGCTT
>RFVJ01000032.1 GCA_009928125.1 Betaproteobacteria bacterium | reverse complement strand
TGCAGCCACAGCGACACCCAAGTGGTGGAGACGCGGCTGGCTGAAGATGGCGATCTGATTCGCCGCCGCCGCCAATGTGCGGCGTGCGAAAAACGCTTCACCACTTACGAGCGGCCCGAAGTGACGTTTCCGGCCATTGTGAAAAAAGATGGCCGCCGCATTGAGTATGACCGCGGCAAGCTCCGCGCCAGCATGAATTTGGCCTTGCGCAAACGCCCTGTGAGCACCGAACAAGTTGACTCCGCCATTGAGCGCATTGAAGAAAAATTGCTGAACTTGGCGCAACGCGAAATTGCATCCAACAAGATTGGCGAGTTGGTGATGCGCGAGTTGAAAAAACTCGACAAAGTGGCCTACGTTCGTTTTGCCAGTGTCTACCGCAGTTTCGAAGACATCGACGATTTCAAATTGTTGGTGGACGAAGTGAGCAAGTGATGTGACTTGATGCCAAAGTCAAGGTTGCAATCATGTGGATTGCGCCATGAAACTTCGACTCAACACTGCTGGGCATTGTCAACTTGGGCATTCAACGATATTCAATTTCTCCAGACGCGGACGACCCACCGCATTGACCACCACACGCCAGCCGTTGCTGTTTTGCGTTTGCCGCTCACAGACCGTCAGGGTGCCCGCCTGAAATGCACCATTCAACGCCAAACTGCGTCCGCTGGCACCAAACGAGACAAAGCGATTGACCGTGGCATTGCCACTGGCTGATACAGTCCGGTGCAGCGTTTCGTGCTGCGCCAAACGGGTCTCCCCTTCATCCCAAATGCCGTTGTTGTTGTCATCCTCAAACATCAACCAACCTTGTCGCCAGACATTGCCATAAGGGCCATCGCTGCTCAGATGACAGCGCACTGAAGGGTTGACATTGCCAAGCGCGGGGTTGTTGGTTGAACTTGGGGCCGCAGCACACAGCGTGACCCGCTTTTCCAAACGCAAGGCTTGCGTTCTGGTTGTTAAAACGGCACTGTGCAAATCTTGTGCAGCTGTTTGAAGGTGTGCACTGGTTTGCAAGCCCTGCATGGCTGATGCCGCCAAACCACACAAGACCACCACCATGAAAAGTGAAAACAAGGTGTCTTGCAAACTGTGGCCTTGTTGATTCGAAAATGGAGTCATGGAGAGATGGTGACGCGAAGCGTTTTTTGTGCCATTGCATCGCCATGCATGGACGCCTGAAAGCAAGCACATGTCAGTCTGAAAGTTGCCGTGTGATGGATGCTTCTCACATGCACCCCAGCAAACCTCGTCGCCTTCATGGCTTCACTTTGATCGAATCCATCCTCAGCATCGCATTGATTGCCATCCTCGTGGGCATTGCCCTGCCTGGCATTGAATTGCAATGGCTCAGGACGCGGCGGCAGGATACTGCAGGGCATTACACACTCAAAGTGAACAATGCCAGCGCACAAGGTTTTGAGCTGGAGGCAAGGGCTGTGGGCCTGCAGGCGCGCGACACGCCATGCGCAGTCATGAGTTTGCGTTTGTTGGCAGAGGGCGTTGTGCAGCGATCGAGTCAGCCAGAGAATTCAGATACAGGACGTTGCTGGCCATGGTGAACCTGCTGTTGGGATTGACTCTGGGTTTAAGCCTGTTGGCAGCAGCCAGCACCTGGGCTGCATTGCAATTGCGCAGCGATCGGCTCATTATGCAGCGCAGCCAAACCCAGCAAGAACTTCGCGCATTGATGGACACTCTGGTGCATGACATTCGGCGTGCACAATTTCAAGGCGACCCCCAAAATTTGCAAATCAGCCCTCATCAACTTTTGTTCACAGTGAACCGCAACGACAACACCTTGCGCGACAACAATGAATGCAGCGGCTTTCGATTGAATGGCAACCTATTGCAGACGCAAACTTCTTGTCAACCCGTGGTGTGGACCAGCTTGAATGACAGCCGCAGTTTCCAAGTTTTGGCACTCAAGTTCCAATGGGAATGCGACACTGAAAGCAGCAGCCAGGGCGACTTGCTGTTGATAGAGGTGCAAACTCAGGCCAGTCAAGAGCCTATCCCCACCACTTGGCAACGACATGTCCGAATGCGCAATGTGCATGCTCGCATGCGACCCACCACAACGACATGCACCAGCGCGGCTTAGTCACGCTTTGGGCCAGCACCGTGTTGCTGATCCTCACAGGTTTGTGGGGCTGGCTCTGTTTGCAAGCGGTCAATGCCGAAAAGCTTCGCAGCCATCAGCAAATGCATGCAGCCCAGGCTCTGGCCAACTCTGAAGCCCTGTTGGAAACAACTTTGGCGCATCTCGAACAAGCCTACGGCAAAGACGCACTCGAGGCCGATGCGCGCATTTGGTGGTCTAGTGCAGCCATTGATTGCCCCGCAGGCAAAGCACCACCCCAATGGCAGTGCACGCTGTGGCCCTTGACCCAAGTGACTTTGCCTGAATGGACCCATCAGTCCGCATCGCAAGTCCGACTGGTCCGAGATGTTCGCAACTCACCCCACCGCATTCAAGTCATGGTCGACGCCAAGCTGAATGACCGCCACCCCGGCGCTGGCAGTCGGTCTACGGTCCAGCAAAGTTTGTATGTGCCACTCAGCTCGCCTCAAGCGGCCAATGCCCTGACCAACTCCCTTGATGCCCTAAGCCCTGCCCTTGTCTTGAACGAACAAGAGATGCGCACCGATCCACCCCTGTGCAACCCCTCGTCTTGGCAAACCGTGTTTGGCGAACTCACACCGCCGCAAGTCAAGGCCTTGTCCGCACTGCAGGTGCGCAACGGTTTGACTGCCAACAGTCAAGTCATGCGCACAATTTATTGGATTGACAGTCCACACCTTTGGACGCAAAGCATTGGCACAACTGCCTCACCAGTGGTCTTGGTTTTTTCTTCTGAGGCCTGCGCCCTGCTTTGCCCCTCACTCGCCAGTTCTACGCAAGTGGTGGGCACAGTGTTTTATCAAAACCAATGCCAAGCCAGCAAGATGTGGAACTGGCAAAGCGGCATCATTGCCGGTCAGTTGGGGGTGGAGTCCAGCTTGCCACCTGAGTTGAAGTTGGCATTGCGCAGCGGCCAACTTGGGCTCACTGCCACCTCCAATGCACATGCCGCCTTCAATTTTGTTTGGCCCTCGGGTGTTCAAGCAGCGCGTGTACAACGCGTGGCAGGGACTTGGAAAAATGCAGGCTACTAACTTCAAACTTTTGTCGGTCGTTCGCCCTAAGCAGGTTCACGCGGGCTTCACGGTCTTGGAAGCTGTCATCGCCAGTGCAATGCTGGCCATGGGCTTGGCAGGTGCCATGCGCTTCAGCGTGGCCACTCTGAACGCAAGCCAAGGGAGTCGTCATGTCGATGTGGCCAGCGGTTTGGCGCAAGACTTGACGGAATGCTGGGGTGTCCAAACGCCCGCCTGCCAGCGCATGTTTCAAACAAAGGACCCACTTCACCCCATCGCCACCCACCCCGACTTGGCCTTTGAGCGCACTTGGCAAGTGCTCAGCATTCCCATCGCAGACATGCCGCCTGCGCACTTGCAAGAATTGCGCATCGTCGTCACTTGGCAAGAAGACCTGCAAGCCATGCAAATTGAATGGCGACACCGACGAGCCAGCACCCCTTTGTGGGTCGGCCGCTAAAGAGCAGCAACTTGTCGTATCCTTGCAACCATGGACGACCCCCTGAACAGTTCTCCGCCACCCAGCCAGGCCATGCAAATGGCTCTCACCTTGGCTGCGCAAGCCATGCGCATCACCTCGCCCAATCCCCGCGTGGGATGTGTCATTGTGGATGCGCAGGGCCAGGTATTGGGACTGGGTCACACGCAACGTGCTGGCGGACCGCATGCCGAAATCATGGCGCTTCAAGACGCGCAGGCCAAGGGCTATTCCGTCAAAGGCGCAACCGCCTATGTCACGTTGGAACCTTGTGCCCATCAAGGTCGCACCGGACCTTGTTGTGACGCCATGGTGCAAGCCCAATTGGGCAAGGTGGTCGCAGCCATTTCAGACCCCAACCCTGCGGTGTCTGGCAAAGGTTTTGAGCGCCTCAAAGCGGCAGGCATTGACGTTCAAGTAGGCGACGGGGCAGCGCAAGCGGCCGCCCTCAATCCTGGGTTTCTGCGCCGAATGACGCATCAAAAGCCTTGGGTGCGAATGAAGATTGCAGCCTCCTTAGACGGTCAAACAGCCTTGACCAATGGCAAAAGTCAATGGATCACCGGGCCCGAGGCGCGCGCCGATGGTCATGCTTGGCGTGCTCGCGCTTGTGCCGTCCTGACCGGCATTGGCACCGTTTTGGAAGACGACCCCCTGTTGGACCTGCGACTTTGCAAGGATTTGGAAAATCCACCTCGCATGCCTCATTTGGTCATCGTCGACAGCCGGCTTGAAACACCACTCCATGCCAAGTTGTTTCAGCACTCGGGGCCATCCGCCCCCAATCCACGTCAAATTTGGATTTATGGCGCGGTCGACAAGGCTCACAAAAAAGCCGCACTGGAGGCGCAAGGTGCCCACGTGACCCTTTTGCCAAACGCACAGGACAAGGTCGATTTACCGGCCCTTCTCAGCGATTTGGCGCGACGTGAAGTCAATGAAGTGCACGTCGAAGCGGGGCACAAACTCAACGGTTCGCTGATTCGAGAAGGCTGCGTCGACGAGTTTTTGGTTTATTTGGCACCCCAAATGCTGGGCATTGGCCAAGGGATGGCGCTTTGGGGTCCCCTAGAGGACTTGTCACAGGGTGTCACCCTCACCTACTCAGAAACCCAATTAATTGGCAAAGATTTACGGGTTTTGGCCAAGGTTCAGCCCTAAATAGCACCATTCCCTGCGAAAATAAGCGCCATGTTTACCGGAATCATCACCGGCGTGGGGCGTATCGCCGCCCTCCACGACCTGGGCAGCTCTTTAAGCCATGGCAAGCGACTCACGCTCGAGGTGCCTGCGGGCTACCTGGACGACGTTGGCTTGGGTGACAGCATTGCCATCAATGGCGCCTGCATGACCGTCACCTCCTTTGACCTGGCGGCCAACCAATTCACCATCGACATCTCTGCCGAATCACTCGACAAAACCTGTGGCTTGGACAAAGTCGGCAAAGTCAATTTGGAAAAAGCATTGCGCGCACACGACCGCTTAGGCGGTCACATCGTGTCTGGCCATGTGGATGGCATTGGCCATGTCACGCACTTTGAACAAGTGGGCGAAAGCTGGGAACTGCGCATTCAAGCCCCTGTCGGCATGGGCAAATATTTGGCATACAAAGGTTCGATCACCGTCAACGGCGTGAGCCTGACCGTCAATCAAGTGACAGACAAAGCTGCAGGCTGCGAATTCAGCATCAACCTCATTCCCCACACCGTGGACAACACAGCGCTTGGCACTTTGCGACCAGGCAGCTCGGTGAATTTAGAAATCGATTTGATCGCACGTTATGTTGAGCGCATGCTCAACAACGAAGCCTCAGCCAACACCGCTGCGTCAGCCTTTCAGGCTGGCCGGCAACCTTGAAAGTAGAGTCATGAGCACGAATTCTGGCGCACCTTTGACGCCTGCCCCCATTTCTCCCGTTGAAGACATCGTGGCTGACTTGCGCGCAGGTCGTATTGTCATCATGGTGGACGACGAAGACCGGGAAAACGAAGGCGATTTGCTGATTGCATCCGACCACATCACTGCAGAGGCCATCAATTTCATGGCCCGCTTTGGCCGCGGCCTCATTTGCCTCACGCTGACCCGCGAGCGCTGCGAACACCTGAAGTTGCCGCCCATGGCCACCAGCAACGGCACCGTTTACAGCACGGCTTTCACGGTGTCCATTGAAGCAGCCGAGGGTGTGACCACCGGCATTTCTGCAGCCGATCGTGCTCTGACCGTCAAAACTGCTGTAGCGGCCAGTGCCAAGGCCACCGACCTGGTTCAACCTGGGCACATCTTTCCGCTGCAAGCCGTAGACGGCGGCGTCTTGATGCGCGCAGGTCATACCGAAGCCGGTTGCGACTTGGGAACGCTGGCTGGTTGCAGTCCCTCGTCAGTGATTTGCGAGATCATGAAAGACGATGGCACCATGGCCCGTCTGCCTGATCTGCAAATCTTCGCCGCTGAACATGGTTTGAAAATTGGCACCATTGCCGACCTCATCGAATACCGCAATCGCACCGAGTCTTTGGTTGAAAAAGTCGGCTCACGCACCATGCAAACTGCACACGGCGAATTCACAGTTCACGCTTTCAAAGACAAGCCCAGTCAGTCATTGCACTTGGCCTTGGTCAAGGGCTCTTGGTCTGCTGACACCGAAGTGCCCGTTCGTGTGCACGAACCTCTGTCGGTATTTGACGTTTTGGAAAAGGGTCGCCGCATGCACTCTTGGAGTTTGGAGAACAGCCTGGACTACATCAACCAGCAAGGTCAAGGCGTGGCGGTGCTGCTCAATTGCGGCGAAAGCGCCGAGCAATTGTTGGCGCAATTTGAAGGCCGTGCGCGCTCTGCCCAAGCCCCCAATCGCAGCAAAATGGATTTGCGCACTTACGGTGTCGGCATCCAAATTGTGCGTGAATGTGGCGTTCACAAAATGAAACTGATGGGCCAACCCCGACGCATGCCCAGCATGGCAGGTTATGGCGTTGAAGTTACTGGTTACATCCCGAAGGAATAAATCATGCAAGGCGCAGACAAAGGTATTGAACAAGAACTGGACGGCTTGGGCTTGCACATCGGCATCGTGCAGGCTCGCTTCAACGAAGGCATCACCAACGCCTTGGCTGTTGCTTGCATTCGCGAGCTGGAAGAATTGGGCGTCCACGACATCGACCATGTGCTGGTGCCTGGTGCTTTGGAAGTGCCCATTGCATTGCAAGCCATGGCCGAACGCGGCGAATACGACGCCTTGGTCGCCTTGGGCTGCATCATTCGCGGCGAAACTTACCATTTCGAATTGGTCGCCAATGAATCGGGTGCAGGCGTCAGCCGCATTGCCTTGGACTACAACGTGCCCATTGCCAATGCCATTCTCACCACCGAGAATTTGGAGCAAGCCATTGCACGCCAAACTGAAAAAGGCCGAGATGCGGCTCGCGTGGCCGTCGAGATGGCCATGCTGATGGAAGACTTGTCCATCGATGACGAGGATCTGGACGAGGAACTGGCATGAGCGAGCAGAAAGCATCATCTGTTGTCGATGCGCAGGCCCATCGCAGCAAAGCCGGTGGCCGCAAACCGGGCAAATCGGCCAGCAAATCGGCCCGCAGTCGGGCCCGTGAGTTTGCGCTTCAAGCTTTGTACCAAGTGATTGTGGGCAAAAACGAAGCCGCTGACATTGATGTCTTCACACGTGACCTGTCTGGTTTTCACAAAGCCGACTCTGCGCATTACGATGCCTTGTTGTACGGTTGTGCCGAACAAAACTTGGCGTTGGACAAATTGATTTTGCCCCTGCTAGACCGCAGCATGGCTGAGATCTCCCCCATTGAGCGCGCCGTCATGTGGATTGGCGTGTTCGAGATGAAACATTGCCTTGATGTCCCCTGGCGCGTCAGCTTGAACGAATGCATCGAATTGGCCAAAGAGTTTGGTGGCACGGATGGCCATAAATATGTCAACGCGGTGCTGGAAGGTTTGGCGCCGCAGTTGCGCCCTCACGAAGTCCAAGCCGACCGTCAGGCTGGCCGCGCTCGCGCATGACAGCACCTTTTGTTTTTCCCATTCGCATCTACTGGGAAGACACCGACGCAGGTGGCATTGTTTTCTATGCCAATTACTTGAAGTTTTTTGAGCGTGCGCGCACCGAGTGGTTGCGCTCATTGGGCATTCAGCAGCAATCTTTGAAAGAGCAAAGTGGCGGTATGTTTGTGGTGAGTGAAACGCAAATCAAATACTTTTCACCTGCACGTTTGGATGACTTGTTGGAAGTCACAGCTCAAACTGCTGAAGCCGGCCGAGCCAGTTTGGTTTTGGCCCAACAAGCTTGGCTGACCCTTGACGGCGAACGCAAACTTTTGGCCGAAGGCACCATTCGCATTGGATGGGTCGATCGCAACACTTTGAAACCTGGCCGTATTCCGGCCGCCATTTTGGAAGCACTTCAATGAACCAAGACATGTCCATCATCCAGCTTGTGCTGCATGCCAGTTTTGTGGTGCAGCTGGTCATGCTGATCCTCATGGCCATCTCGATTGCCAGCTGGGCAGCCATTGTTCGCAAACTCACCGCCATCCAACGCATTCAAACTTTGAACGAGGAGTTCGAACAACAGTTTTGGTCGGGCACCAGCTTGAATGATTTGTTTGCAGCAGCCATTCAAAATTCCAAACTGGCCGGCCCGATGGAGCGCATTTTTGCCAGTGGCATGCGTGAATATCAAAAGCTTCGCGAGCGCCGCATTTCAGATGCGGGCACCTTGCTAGACGGCGCTCGCCGTGCGATGCGTGCCAGCTTTCAACGCGAAATGGACGTCGCAGAATCTCAATTGGCTTTCTTGGCTTCCGTAGGATCTGTCTCCCCCTATGTCGGATTGTTTGGCACGGTGTGGGGCATCATGCATGCCTTCACAGGTTTGGCCAGCATGCAGCAAGTGACTTTGGCCACTGTGGCGCCCGGCATTGCAGAAGCTTTGGTTGCAACGGCCATTGGCTTGTTCGCTGCCATTCCAGCAGTGGTCGCCTACAACCGATTTGCACGCGACATCGACCGCGTGGCCATCAAGCTTGAAACCTTCATCGAAGAGTTCTCCAACATTCTGCAAAGAAGTTTGGGTGGATCGACGGGTGCATCGGGCAGCGTGCCAGCTGGCACAGGTCCTTCTGCATCTGGCCACTGATATTCAGGGAGCAAGTACATGCCTGCCGTTTCTTCACGTGGCCGAGGTCGGCGTACCATCAATGAAATCAACATGGTGCCTTTCATCGATGTGATGTTGGTGCTCCTGATTATTTTCATGGTCACGGCACCGATGATCACACCCAGCATGGTGGATTTGCCCAGCGTTGGCAAAGCCGCGAAGCAACCCGATCAAGTGATTCAAATTGTGGTTCAAAAGGACGACAGCTTGGAGATGGTGAATGACAGCAAAACGCAAAAGATCAACATGGACAGTTTGGCCAATGCCGTTCGAATGGCGCAAACAGGTCAAGCCAACTCAGCGGTGGTCATCAGCGCCGATCGCAATGTGAAATACGAGATGGTGGTCAAGGTGATGGACACTTTGCAGCGCGCAGGCATTCAGCGCGTGGGCCTGTCGGTGCAGTTGGCGCCTTGATCGGCATTTGCTTTTGAACCGCTAGATTTTCAAGTCCATGAACGCCACGGTTTACAACGAATTTGCCCCGCCACCCGTGGGTGGCTTTGGGCGCTCGTTGTCGTTTGCCTTGTTCATGCACTTGCTGCTGTTGGCTGCTTTGACTTGGGGCATTCAATGGAAGACCGAACCCAACACCTTGTCTGCATCGGCTGAATTGTGGTCTGCGTTGCCTGCAGAAGCGGCCCCAGCGGCGGTTGAACCTGAACCCACACCGCCTGAGCCTGTTCAAAAAGTAGCGCCCAAACCTGAGCCCAAACCAGCCCCTGCGCCGCCTAAAGTGAATGCTGCCGCTGAGCGTGAAGCGGCCGACATCGCCTTGAAAAAAGAAAAAGAGAAGAAGAAACTCGAAGAGAAGAAAGCACTTAAAGCGCATGCAAGGCATGGCAGGCGCGACAGGCGATGAAAATGCCAAAGGCAACGCCTTGAAAGCTTCGGGTCCTTCAGCCAGTTATGCTGGTCGTATCCGTGCACGCATCAAACCGAACATCACCTTCATGGACGATGTGACAGGCAATCCCAAAGCGGAAGTGGAAGTGAAAACTTCACCGGATGGCACCATTTTGAGCCGAAAGTTGTTGTCCAGCAGCGGCAACAAAGCCTGGGATGAAGCCGTGCTCAAAGCCATCGACAAAACCGCCGTCCTCCCCCGCGACGAAGACGGCCGCGTCCCCCCTGTTTTAGAAATCAGCTTCCGCCCCAAAGATTAATTGGGGTCAGATCAACATTAATTTGGTCAATCTAAAGGGCTAAAGGCTAAGGGGGGCTCAATAATTGGGGTCAGATCAACATTAATTTTTTCGCCGCATTGTTCACTTTGATCCGCAGAAAATTAATGTTGATCTGACCCCATTTATTGTCAGCCCCCCTTAGCCTTTAACCCTTTAGATTGGAAATTAATGTTGATCTGACCCCCAATTAAATTTCGTAGACGATTTCGGCTTTACCCTGATCGGCTTGAGCAATCCAGCTAGAGAGGGCTGCATCGCTGGGGAAAAACTTGGCTTGATCGCCCAAGAGCAACTCCGCACTGGCAGCCACGTTGTCGACTTTGCGCTCGAGTTTGAAGCGCACTGGCAGGCCGCGTAACAACTCGCCCTGCTCTGTCATCTCACGTTGGGGCGGGAAGGCTTTCACCAGCTTGGCCACCTCAGGCGCGCGGCCATTGACGGCGACGCGCAAAAACTTGCCGAAGCGGCAGCGGGCTGAAGGCAAATCCCACACTTGTTGAATCGACAATCGGTATCCTCCCGAGAAACGATCGGGTTGCATCTTGGCCATCACAATGACCAACTCGTCGTCTTTCAGCAAATGGCGATTGGCATTGATCATGGCCTCATCGGCCGTCGCCTCCATCACCGCGCTCTTGTCGTCCAATTTAAAAATGGCCAGCTTGCCACGTTGTCCATTGATGATGCGCAAGTCACTGACGATGCCCGCCAACAACTGTGGCTCTCGGCTGTCGATCAAGTCGTCAATTTTGCGCTTGGCAAACAAGCGCACTTCGCGCTCGACCGCATCAAACAAATGGCCTGACAAATAAAAACCCACAGCAGTTTTTTCGTGGGTCAGTTGCTCTTTGACTCCCCAAGGCAGCATCTCGACCAAGTCGGGCTCTTGCGTGCTGGAGCCATGGGCATCGTCGCCCATCATGTCAAACAAACCACCTTGGTTGGCATTGGCGGCTGTGGCTGTAGAGAATTCGAACGCACGGTCGATGGACGCAGCCAATGCTGCGCGGTTGCGTTGCAAAGAATCAAACGCACCCGCTTTGACCAAAGCTTCTACCGTGCGTTTGTTCAACCGAGTGCGTGTGGTACGCCAACAATGAATACGCCGCAGCGTGCGACTTGTTGAAACCGTAGCCCGCAAATTTTTCCATCAAGTCAAAGACTTCGTCGGCCTTGGCTTCCGACAAACCATTGACCTCGGCGCCTTTGCGGAAAATGGCGCGGTGCTCGGCCATTTCTTCAGCTTTTTTCTTGCCCATGGCACGGCGAAGCAAATCGGCGCCGCCCAAGCTGTAACCACCCAGAACCTGCGCGGTTTGCATCACCTGCTCTTGGTACACCATGATGCCGTAGGTTTCAGACAGCACTTTTTCAACCAGGGGGTGTGGGTACTCCACCACTTCACGGCCGTGTTTACGCGCCACAAAACTGGGAATCAAATCCATGGGACCGGGACGGTACAAAGCGTTGAGCGCAATCAGGTCTTCCAAACGAGAAGGCCGTGCATCTTTCAACATGCCCTGCATGCCGCGACTTTCAAACTGGAACACGGATTCAGTACGACCGTCTGCAAACAATTTGTAGGTGGCTGCGTCGTCCAGTGGAATGTTTTCAAAGGCAAAGTTTTCTTGGCCTTTGTGACGCTTGACGATCATCTCGCGCGCCAACTCCAAAATGGTCAAGGTGGCCAAGCCCAAAAAGTCGAACTTCACCAAGCCAATGGCTTCCACGTCGTCTTTGTCGTACTGACTCACTGCGGACGTGCTGCCGGGTTGTTGATAAAGCGGACAGAAATCGGTGAGCTTGCCTGGCGCGATCAACACACCACCCGCGTGCATGCCCACGTTGCGCGTCATGCCTTCTAATTTTTGTGCCAGCGCCAACAACGTTTTAACTTCGTCTTCTTTTTCCAAGCGCTCGGCCAAAATGGGTTCGGCCTTGATGGCACCATCGATGGTGATGTGTTGCCCAGGCTTGTTGGGAATGAGCTTGCTGATGCCGTCGCAGAAGGTGTAACTCATGTCCAACACACGGCCCACATCTCGAATGGCGGCACGTGCTGCCATGGTGCCGAAAGTGGCAATTTGACTGACCGCATCGCGGCCATACTTGTCTTTCACGTAGTCAATCACGCGATCGCGATTGGTTTGACAAAAGTCAATGTCGAAGTCGGGCATGGACACCCGCTCGGGGTTCAAGAAACGCTCAAACAGCAAGTTGTATTGCAACGGGTCAAGGTCGGTGATCTTCAAAGAATAAGCGACCAAAGAACCTGCACCTGAACCACGACCGGGCCCCACTGGGCAGCCATTTTTCTTGGCCCAATTGATGAAATCACCCACAATCAAAAAGTAGCCTGGGAAGCCCATGTTCAAGATGGTGTTGATCTCAAACTCCAAACGTTCTGCATAGCGAGGACGCTCTGCTTCCCGTTTGACAGGATCTGGGTACAGATGCACCAAGCGCTCTTCCAAGCCCTCTACAGACAACAAACGGAAATAGTCCTCGATGGGCATGGGCTTGCCATCGGTGATGGGCGTGGGGTAGTTGGGCAACTGGGGCTTGCCCAAGACCAAAGACAAATTGCAGCGCTTGGCAATTTCAACCGAGTTGGCCAAGGCACTGGGCACATCGGCAAACAAGGTTTGCATTTCGGCAGTCGATTTGAAATATTGATCGCGTGTGAACTTGCGCACGCGGCGCTGGTTACCCAGAATTTCACCTTCAGAAATACACACCCGCGCTTCGTGTGATTCGTAGTCGTCTTCGGCCAAAAACTGAACGGGATGGGTGGCCACCACAGGCAAGTTCAAACGCGCAGCCAACTTAACAGCAGCCGTCACATGCGCATTGTCCTCGGGGCGTCCAGCGCGCTGAAGTTCCAAATAGAAACGGTGTGTGAAAACAGAAGCCAATTGCAAGGCAATTTCTGAAGCGCGCGAGGTGTCGCCTTGCACCAAGGCTTGACCGACCGGACCCGCTTGCGCACCCGACAACAAAATCAAACCTTCAGAGAGTTCTTGAAGCCACGCCAGTTTGACCACCGCGTTGGTCTTTACCATGTTCTGCGTCCATGCTCGCGCCAGCAATTCCGACAGGTTCAAATAACCTTGCGAACTTTGCACCAGCACCATGACGCGCGACAAAGCCAAGGGATCTGCCCCCAAACCTTCCAAGAAGATTTCGGCACCCAAAATCGGTTGAACGCCTTTGCCACGCGCAGCCTTGTAAAACTTGATGGCACCAAACAAATTGCTCAGGTCGGTAAGGGCCAAAGCGGGTTGATGGTCGTCTGCTGCAGCCTGCACCACATCGTCAATGCGGCAGGTGGAATCAACAATGGAAAACTCGGAATGAAGGCGCAAATGAACAAACATGGTTCCATTGTAGAAGCAGCATCGGATGTTTTCTACAATAGGGGGGTGAACAATATTCTGAACATTTCCACCTACAAGTTCGTCCCACTGCCGGATGCCACAGCGCTTCGCCCTGTGCTGTTAGAGCGCTGCTTGGCTCGCGCCCTGAAAGGCACGATTTTGCTGGCCGAAGAAGGCATCAACATGTTTTTGGCAGGCCCCGCCGAGGCTGTGAGAGGTTTTGTCGCGGAACTCCACACAGATCCTAGGTTTTCAGACATCACCCCCAAGGAAAGCTGGTCGCAGACCGTTCCATTTAAAAAGATGCTGGTGAAGGTCAAAGGCGAGATCATTCGCATGAACCACCCCACCATTCGCCCCGCCGAGGGCCGGGCCCCTGCCGTCACCCCCGCCACGGCCAAGCGTTGGCTAGATCAGGGTTTTGACGACAACGGCCGCCCGGTGGTCATTTTGGACACCCGCAACGACTATGAAGTGGACGAAGGCACCTTCAAGGGCGCCATTGACTGGCGCTTGAAGAAGTTCACGGAGTTTCCCGACGCGGTCATGTCCCACAAAGAAGAACTGCAAGACAAAACCATCATCAGCTTTTGCACCGGCGGCATTCGCTGTGAAAAAGCGGCCATCTTCATGCAGCAAAACGGACTGCCTCACACCTACCAGTTAGAGGGCGGTATTTTGAAATACTTTGAAGAGACCGACGGCTCGCACTACCAAGGCGGCTGCTTTGTGTTTGATGAAAGACGAGCCGTGGACGTCGCTTTAGAAACAGTTAAGCACGCAACTTAGCAGCCACAGCCGCCACACGCGCGCCATAAGCCTTGGCTGTCTCCAAGTCGCCTTGTGGAATGTCTTCTGCGGGGCTGGTCGGGCCCACTTGCGCCATCACACCCGAGTTGGAGCCAATGCGGTTGATCGTGCCATCGTTCATTGAGGGCTGGCCCACCCATACCATGGCTTGTTGCATGGCCAAAGTGATGAAGTACTGAATGGTTGAAAGCTTGTCACCGCTGGGGCTGGCAGAGATGGTGAA
>RFVJ01000310.1 GCA_009928125.1 Betaproteobacteria bacterium | reverse complement strand
CTTGGACCCTGAACCGTGATGCCTCTTTGGGCTTGCACTTTACAGGCGTGACTTACTATGACGGCCAAGGCTTCATGGTTCCCAAGAAATCCAAAATTACCAGCGCCACCAAGCTCAAAGGCGCAACCGTGTGCGTGCAATCAGGCACCACCACTGAAAAGAACCTGAATGACTACTCCAAAGTCATGAAGCTCAACATGAAGCCTGTGGTGTTTGACACTCAAGAAGCCACCAACAAAGCCTACTTTGCTGGCCGTTGCCAGGCTTACACCACCGACGCCTCTGGTTTGGCTTCTGTGCGCAACAAAGAAGCGACCAACCCCGATGATCACCTGATCCTGCCAGAGTTGATCTCCAAAGAACCCCTTGGCCCCAGCGTGCGCCGTGGTGATGACGAGTTCTTTGCCATTGTCAAATGGGTGGCTTACGCTTTGATCGAAGCTGAAGAATATGGCATCACACAAGCCAATGTTGACCAGATGAAGGCCAGCAGCACGGATCCCGTGGTTCAGCGTATCTTGGGCACCTCTGAAGACACAGGCAAATTGTTGGGCCTGGACAAAGACTGGGCTTACCGCGCCATCAAGGCCGTTGGCAACTACGGCGAAATGTTCGAGCGCAATGTGGGTCCCAAGTCCACTTTGAAACTGCCACGTGGTTTGAACAACCAGTGGAACAAAGGCGGCTTGATGTACGCACCTCCCGTACGTTAATCTCGGCTTTGCGTTTTCCTCCATGAGGACAACTTCTTAAACCAAAGACTTCCGGCCCGCCTCGTGCGGGCCGGTCTATTCTCATGAGCACCCCTCCTCCTCCCAAACGTCAATGGTCTTGGCGCAGCCAAGCCTTCCGTGGCCTGGTTTATCAAATCCTTGCGATCTTGGTACTGGTTCTGGCCGTGGGCTACTTGATGTCCAACACGTTTGCCAACATGCGCGCGCGGGGCATTCAAAGTGGTTTTGATTTCTTTCTCCAACCTGCCGGTTTCGGCATTGGCGAAAGTCTCATCGAATTTGATTCCTCGCAGAGTTACTTGATGGCCTACGTCATTGGCCTCACCAACACTTTGCGCGTTGCGCTGGTTGGTTTGGTCTTGGCCACTCTTTTGGGAACTTTGATTGGCATTGGCCGTTTGACCAAAAATACCTTGGTCAAATCCTTGTGCGCCAGTTACGTCGAAATCACCCGGAACATTCCATTGCTGCTGCAACTCTTCATGTGGTACTTTGCCATGACCGAGTTGTTGCCACCCATTGAATCTCCCCTCAAGCCTTTGGCAGGTGTGTTCTTCAGCAAGAATGGTTTGCAATACCCCTTGCCGGTCTGGGAAGCTGGACACTGGGGCACACTCATCGGACTGTGTGTGGGCATCGGCGCTTGGAAGTTCTGGTCACGTCATGTCAAGCAGCACTTTGAAGCCACCGGACACACCAAGCCTTCCCTGTTACCTGGCTTGGGTATGTTGGTGTTGTTCGGCTTGATAGGCTGGTTGATCGGGGGTGCGCCAAGCGAAATCGACATCCCAGAAGTAACCGAAATCAACGTGGTGGGAGGTGGCTCGGTCACGCCCGAATACCTCACGGTGTTGGTCGGTCTTACGGTGTACACCTCGGGCTATATTGCGGAGGTGGTGCGTGCGGGCATTCAATCGGTGTCGTTTGGTCAACATGAAGCCGCAGTGGCCTTGGGTTTGAAACGCTCACAAGAGTTGCGCCTCATCCAATTGCCACAGGCCATGCGTGTGATCATTCCGCCACTCACCAGCCAATACCTCAACCTGATCAAAAACTCTTCTCTGGCGGTGGCTGTGGGCTATCCCGATTTGGTCTCGATCAGTTCCACTGCCTTGAACCAAACAGGCCGTGCCATTGAGTGCATTGCGCTGGTCATGCTGATTTACTTGAGCCTCAGCTTGCTCACTTCAGCAGCCATGAACATTTACAACCGCCGTGTGCGAATCAAGGACCGATGATGCAAACCACCGGTTATCAACAACATTTCGAACCCATAGAGGCACGTCGCCCCCCTGTGAATGAAACAGGTGCTTGGGCATGGATTCAGCGCGGCTTC
>RFVJ01000309.1 GCA_009928125.1 Betaproteobacteria bacterium | reverse complement strand
TTCATCCAAAAGGGCAGGTCGTCTCCGTAGTAATCGCTGTCGTATTCAAAGCCGCCGTAGTCGGCCACCAAGCGGCGAGTGCGGGGGCTGTCACGACCGGTGTACCAACCCAATGGACGCGCACCGCTGAGCTTTTGCAAGATGTCCATGGCCTCGGCCATGTGCGCGCGTTCGGTGGCCTCGTCGATGTTTTGGTAGTGGATCCATTTCAAGCCATGGCATGCAATGTCGTAGCCCAATTCTTGGAATGCAGCCAACACGTCGGGGTGTTTTTGCAGTGCAGTGGCGACACCGAAAACCGTGAGAGGCAGTTTGCGTTTTTCAAATTCGCGCAGCAAACGCCAGACACCGGCACGTGAACCGTATTCGTAAATACCTTCCATGCTGATGTGCCGCTCTGGAAAACTGGCGGGGTTGAACATCTCTGACAAAAATTGTTCGGAGCCTGCATCGCCGTGCAACACCGAATTCTCCCCACCTTCTTCGTAGTTCAAAACAAATTGAACGGCTATGCGCGCTTGATCTGGCCACTGTGCGTGAGGAGGTGTTCGACCATACCCTTGAAGATCGCGTGGGTAGGGTGCCGTAGAGTCGTAAACGTGATGGGTCATGACAGGGCCAGCGAAATGTCGTGGGTGGGGATTTTTTTGTCGAAGCTGAGACTGTTCTCAACAAAAATCAGATGTTCTTCCATGAGCTTGGCAGACAACTCCACATCTTTTTTGGCCATGGCTTCCACAATGGCTTCGTGTTCATGCGCTGAATGCTGTGCGGCATTGAGCGATTGGTACATCAATGTGATCAGCGCGCAGCGAGAAATGAGCTCCCCCAAAATTTGCGCCAACACGTGGTTGCCCATGAGTTCGGCAATGCGCACATGAAAATCACCCAGCAGCTCGGTTCGGCCATGCACATCCTCTTGCGCCACAGCTTCTTTTTCTTGTCGGGTGTGGGCCTTGAGGGCGCGAATTTTGGCCGGTGTGATGTCGCGCACAAATTCGCGCGTCATTTGAATTTCTAACATTCTGCGAACCGCAAACACTTGTTTGGCTTCGTCGGCAGAGGGTGCGGCTACAAATGCGCCACGCGCTGGCTCCATGCGGATGAGGCGATTTTGGGACAGCTGAAACAGGGCTTGGCGCACCAAGGTTCTGGACACCCCAAAATGGGTGGCCAGTTTTTGCTCAGCCAATTTGGAGCCAGGCATCAGGCGATGCTCGACAATGGCTTTGGTCAGCGCGCTGACAATGGCGTGGGTCGATGAGGTTTCCATGAAAGTCATGATAGCTTCAAAAGCCAAAAGTGTATACACTTTCAGTCGACAAGTTTCAGGAAAGACACATCATGGGTTTAAGTACACACGTTTTGGACACCATGCACGGCTGCCCCGCAGCTGGCATGCAGGTCAGCCTCTACACCACCGAGGGTCAATTTGCCACCTTGGTCAAGACCTTTCGACTGAATGCGGACGGCCGCAACCCAGATGGGCCTCTGTACGACAACGCCAGTTTGCAAAAGGGCACCTATCGCTTGGCGTTTGATGTGGCCGGCTATTTCAAAGCCAAGGGCGTTCAATTGCCGGAGCCGTCCTTTTTGAACTTGGTGACGCTCGATTTTGGGGTGGCCAACGTGACGGAGCACTACCACGTGCCCCTTTTGGTCAGCCCTTGGAGTTACTCGACCTACCGCGGCTCGTAAATCGCAATTATTTCTGCTTGATTTCGCCCCAGAACGGGGTGAACTCCCTAAAATCAAATTTGTTTCGAATCAACCCCCAACCTTTTCCACCATGAGCCAAGTGACCAACACTGTGCGTTTCGTGCTCGACGGCAAAATCGTCGAAGCTCAAGGCGTGCGTCGCACCACCACTGTTTTAGATTACCTGCGCGAACAATTGCATCGCACGGGCACCAAGGAGGGATGTGCAGAGGGTGATTGCGGGGCCTGTGTGGTCATGGTGGGCGATCTGAATGACAGCGGCAATGCGGTCAACTACAAAGCCGTTAACAGTTGCATCCAATTGCTGCCTTCATTGGACGGCAAGTCCATCAAAACGGTTGAGAGCCTCAA
>RFVJ01000308.1 GCA_009928125.1 Betaproteobacteria bacterium | reverse complement strand
TTACCTCGAGTAAAGCCTGATCCCAATAAACGGTTTTGTATGTCCGTTACATTGATATTCGCATTATCCGCACTCGGTGTAAACGTGTACGTCCCTCCAGTAAGAGCACTCCAACTACCACCAGCAGTAGCTAAAGTAGTCACCTGCACGTTGCTGTTACCCGTAGGTACTGTCGAGGTATTGGCCCCAGGAACTACCTCCCCATCACTTAACTGTATCGCATAATACGTAGCTGTCCCATCAGTAAACTGTATCTGATCCAACTGCTCCCTGCTCACCACCAAACCACTGCCAATAAATATCCGCCCAGCCGTACCCGGACTACCCGCCCCACCATAGCTCCCCTGCCAGCCCGTAATCGTTAAGCGCTTAAAACTAAAGGTACCCGCACTACTAAAGGTCAACGTGTGAACACCACTACCCAACACCAGCGTAGAGTTGTTTTGTAAGAGTAACTGTCCCGCCGTCTCGGTAAACCCATTCGTATTCAGCGTACCCCCGTTCATGACCACATTACTCGTGTTGGCTATCACCTGACTAGCTCCCAATACAAGCGTACCCGAGGTAATCGTAGTGGCCCCCGTGTACGTATTGGCTCCACTAAGTGTCAAGGTACCCGAACCCTCTTTGGTCAAGCTACCCGTACCCGTAGTAATCGTTCCACTCACTACCACATCCCCACTACCCCCAAACGTTACCCCCATATTGCTAGCGCTAATCGCATTGGCCCCACTCAAGGTCAATACACCCGCATCACTATGAATCCTACTATCCGACAAGGCCGTAATCGTACCTGACCAACTGTTATTCCCACTGATATTGCGCAGTGCCCCTAATGAACTCACCCCAGCACCATTCAAGCGTAAAGCCAAGGAGCCCACAGCTATACCCCCCTGCATCTGAATCGTGGCCCCATTATCAACAGTTGTCTGAGAAGAAGTCCCTAAAGCAGACCCGTTTTGTAGGTTTACTACACCTGCAGTAACCGCCGTCGCACCACTGTACGTATTGGCACTGCTTAAGGTCAGTGTACCCGTACCATCCTTAGTCAACCCCGCCGTACCTATTCCAATCGCACCAGACACCGTAACGTGACCACTACCCCCAAACGTTACCCCAATATTGGTCACAGAACTGATCGCACTAGAACCACTCAGCGTCAAGGTACCCGAATCACTGTTTATCCGCACAGCTGGCGTCTCGGTCGTAATCGTACCACCCCAGGTATTATTGCCACTGATGTTACGAAGTGCACCTACGCCTCCTCCTACACCCTTCAATGTAAGCGGTAGTGATCCCACTGCAATGCCCCCTTGCAATTGAAGCGCCGCACCACTTGCTACCGTAGTGGCCGAACTCACCCCCAATGCATTGGCATGACGTATATTAATCACACCCGCATTAATGGCCGTTGATCCCGTATAACTACTACTTCCCGTTAAGGTCAAAATACCATTACCCGTCTTGATCAACGATACACTCGTCGCCGACCCGTTTTCGATCACTCCAGAAAATGTAGTAGAGGCCCCATCTCCACCCATTGACAATACAGGTGTGCTAGATCCACTCGAACTCCTAATCGTACCTCCCCCAGCAATGGATCCCACCGTAGGACTAAAACTAGACAGATCAAAAACAGCTCCACCACTCACCGTTAACGCCGTAGACGTAGGTAACGTGTTACTTGCCCCCAACTGCAACGTACCCCCACTCACCGTCGTAGTACCTATATACGTATTCACACTCTTGAGAATAAACGTACCTGAACCACTCTTGGTAAAATTACCTCCATTGATCACCCCAGACACCTGTCCATCATTCACCCCCACTGTACTGGACGTGGACGTATTACTGATTGATATATTCCCAGCTTGTGCCAGTAATGCACTGTTCGCATAGCCCCTATTGGTAATAGAACCATTCAACGATAGGTTGGCAGCACTCAAGGAAATATCACCCCCTCGACTATAATTACCCCCATATGAATCATATCCACCAACCGCATTAATAGTGCCCCCACTTGAACTATATATGTTCTCGCTCGCCGTAAGCGAAATCGAACCCGTAGAT
>RFVJ01000307.1 GCA_009928125.1 Betaproteobacteria bacterium | reverse complement strand
TAGATTCCTAGCGGTTTCAAAAATATTTTCAAAAGTTTTGATGTTGTAGGTGCCTTTTGTGTCTGCATTGCGAAAAGCGGTCATGTGCAAGTCAGCACGCACTTCGAAGAATTCATCTAAGTTCGAAGAGACAATGCACAAATATCGAAGACGCTCAAGCAATGGCACCTCAGGCCTTTTAGCCCAATCCAAAACGCGCTCATTGAAAGCAAGAATGCTGACATCGCGGTCGAGCAATTCAATGCTTGAAGCAGTGTTTTCAGCAGACAATGAATTTTGTGCAGTCACTTGGAAACATCCGTTGTCAAATCAATAGGAATTCCTGACTTTAAGCCGAGGAACACAATTTTCATTTTTGTTTTCTTTGATGACAAATTGATGACAATTCAGTGATGTCATCTGCTTTTGGTGCGTTGCGCACCATCATGTCACAAACTTCGCTGTAATTCTGAAACCAGAATGTTCGCTTTTTGAAACTGCCAATACCTGATGCGGAGCCACACAGCGCGAATCAAAAGATGCGCCCCCCAAATGGCGATCAATGAAAACACAACGTCACTTAAAAAATGTCCGCCTTGAGAGATGCGAACCAAACCAATCAAACCGCCTGCAACCATGCCAGTAAAGAGCCAAAATTGCCGCCTTCTGCGAACGCTGAGCATACCCATGGACATGACGGCAAAACCTACGGCAGCATGACCGCTAACAAAAGAACAGTTGGTTTGACAAAATTGACTTGGAACCATCACCGGAACATAGGCAGTAGCACCCATAAAGCTTTGCACATCACGAGGCCTGGGTCGACCCATACCGTCTTTGAGTACCGTATGAACCAGCAACCCAATCCCTAAAATAACAACTGAGACCACAGCCGCTGCTCGGCGCCAGTGTCGACGTGAAACTTTAGAAGGCGACAAGATTGATAGCAACAAAATGCACACTGCAAAAATGAACGCAAATCGTCCCATCCAAGGGGTAAGGTGGTACACACCCTTTACCAACAACCAGTCGTTTGCCTTAAAAACACCCTGATCCGCGTAAAACAATTGAGAAAACCAAATGTCCACTTGGGGGAAAACTGTGAAGAAAATTGAAGCAACAAAAAACAAACAAAACCACCCTGGTAGACAATGAAATTGGACACATGTGAATCGCTTCAAAAGGGCGTGCACGGTTTGAATCATGATGGTATTGGCTTCAATCTGGCGATTTCACAATTGAAAGTGGACCATCCACATCGATGACTTCCCAGTCGGATGGCCAATAGGGTTTCATGTTCTTGACCAAAGCCATTTCACCAGGGCGTGGCTCACGTCGAGGCGACTCTTGTTGCCGATAGGTTGCAAAAGATGGCAGGTGAACACCCCATTGAACAATGCTGGAATGATCAGCTTGATGCTTTTGTGCCAAACCTTTGATGGGTGACTGCAGTGTTTGCGACCACCAAGGTAAAACAACAAGCGAAAGAATGACAGCTTGCAGCAAAGCAATATAAATCAACCCCAAACTTGCTGCACTGAATTCCATCACTGGCTCGACATTTCGGAATAAATATTTCAAAACTGAGCCTAAATAAATCATCAAAGGGAATGCAAAAAGCCAAACTTTCATGTCGGACTTTTCAGATGACGCCATCAAGGCTTTGTAATACGCATCTGAAAGCAAATCAGGATGACTCTGAAGATAAGAAGGAAGCAGCAACATCACAGACAAACTCAACACCGCAAGAGTGCCAGCAAGCCACCATGTCTTTTTAGCATCCAAAGATGAATACGTCAGAATCAAACACATTGCGGGTCCAGCGTACAAAAGATAATGCGGAAGTTTTGTGCTGGCCACTGAAAAAAAACAAAAAACAAAGGCAAACCAGAGCCAGCAATATCTTAAAAATCCTTGATGCCATTGCAATCGAATTCGAAAAAGAGCTCGAAAAAATAGTCCCGACCAAGGCAACCACAACAAGGGCAAAGCAATCAGGAAATAGGCCCAGTGACCAGAATGGCCCTCCATGCTGCCCATGAATCGCTCGACGTTGTGTTTCAAAAGAAATCCGTCAACAAAATTCTGTCC
>RFVJ01000306.1 GCA_009928125.1 Betaproteobacteria bacterium | reverse complement strand
GCGTTACCTGCTGAAATCGTTGCGCCAGCGGCTTTTCCTGCAAAAGCTGCAGCTAAATTTGCAGCACTAACACCGTTAGCACCTGCTGTAATTGTCACTCCAGCAAGTGTAAAAGTTTGGTTTTGAGTTAATGTGGGAAAAGTTACGTCTACGTACTCTGTCGATGTTGCACCATCTGTTTTAACGATGGTAGGGATAGAGTCGCTTGTAACAATGTTGCCCACATTTCCTTTGCTAATTGCAGTAGCAGTGATTTGGTTGGTGCTATTGTTTGTGCCAGTTGTAAAACCTTCAGCAAATGTGCCACTAAAACTGCCCTTTGTTACAGCATTAGGGTTGGAAGCGGCAGCAGCTAATGCTGACATTCCTGACTTTAAATTTGAAAATGCAGCAGCAGTTTCAACATCTGATGTGCCAGAACTACCAGCGATAAATGTTAAGCCATTGAGAGTAAAGCCTCGTCCAGCTGCTAATGCAGGAAAAGTAATAGTGCTTGTTTCATTTGCACCAAAAGCGCTAGCAGCTGATCCAGATACACCAGTTACACCCAAAGGATTAGAAGGTGGTGTTGTGTCTAAACCCAAACCAAAATCAGAGCCCTGAACGGAGGTAGAGTCATACCAAACAGAAAGGTTTCTACCGTCTGGTGTAGTGAGTGTCAAGCCACCGGTACCACTGTCGCCTGCTACCACCCCGTGAACAGCTGTACCTGCATTGATACTTTCCATGACGTACTGGCGACGCTGACTCAGCGTATGACTTGCCGACAAGCTCAAAGATACTTTTTCACCATTGACGTACAAATCTGTTTGTATTGAAGTTGTACCCACAGTAGTTTTGGTGGCGCCAATGGTGGCTGCTCCAGCAACTGCACTGACACCCGTTACACCAACTTGGGAGTTGATTGCAGCTGCAATGGCAATGGCACTGCCAGCATTGGTACTACCAGAGGCAATTGTGTTACTTTTGGGATCAGCAGCAGCAATAGAAGCCGGAATTGCAAATGAACCGTTGGCTGTTTGAAGTTCTAAATCACCGGCTTCAAGTGCTTTGCCGCTTCCTGTGGAAGTTACACCCGCACGGACAATTGTTGATGTGGTCGGCGTGCCTACTGGGGTGCCAGCCTTGCCATTCAATATGGGAAAACCATTCCATTCGTGCATTTCGGAAACGCGAATGATCTCCTGTTTAAGTTGTTGAAATTCTTGATCCAAATAGCTTCTTTGATCAGATGAATAAGTAGAGTTGGCAGCTTGGACAGCCAACTCACTCATGCGCTGGAGCATGACCGTGATTTCTTGAGTGGCGCCTTCGGCAGTTTGAATCATGGAGATGGCATCGCCCGCGTTGCGAATTGACTGGTTCAAGCCTTGAATGTTTTGAGTCATTCGCGCCGCAATGGCCAAGCCAGCAGCATCATCTTTGGAGTTATTGATGCGCTTACCCGTTGACAATTGCTCCATTGCAATTTGACTGTCACGGGCTGCCAGTTTGAGGGCAGATTGCGTGAACAGTGCTTTGACATTGGTATTGATGACGGTCATGAGAATCTCCTAATGGGGCGAGTGGCAAGGTATTGCGTTGGTTTGCTTTGTGGCAACACGTTGCCGCTTTTTTGCCGTTAGTTCAATTGACTAATAAATTAGTTGGTTAAGTTGGATGCAGGCATGGCATCCTGAACTGCGGCCATTGCATTGCGTTCTTGAATCAAGGTGGCATCGTTGGGCCACTTTTGGAGAGCCGTCTCCAGCACTTGGTGTGCTTCGGCCACATCCAGGTTGCATGCCAATGCGCGCGCCAACATTTGGTACGTCATTGGTTGAACACGGTTGTTTTGAATAGAGACCAAGTCTTGCAGAATTTCTACTGCAAGTGGCCAGTCTTCACGGGTAATGGCCAAGAGGCCAGAAATTGCCAGAATGTCTTCACTTAAGGGATACAAGGCCAAACCAGCTTCAGCCAAGGCTTGCGCCAGGTCGGGTTGGTCTTGCGCAACAAGGTATTGAATGCCCAGGCGGAAATCCACTGGCGTAAAGCGTGAAACTTCCTTGAGGTTCAAGGATTGTTCTGCGACCAAGTGTTGCATGGCCTGTTGTAATTCAATGTGCATGTCTAGCTCCTGTAGTGAA
>RFVJ01000305.1 GCA_009928125.1 Betaproteobacteria bacterium | reverse complement strand
AAGACTTTTTGGACTTGGGTGATGGTGGCCCGCATGTCAACGCTGGTGATGTTGGGAAACTGCTGCAACAAATTGCGTTCGAATGATTTTTGTGGCGGTGTTTTGAATGCAGCCATGTAACTCAAAGGCACATCAGGCAACTCATCGACAGGGTACATCACAAAGAAGTTGGCACGCATCGAGCCCCAGTCCACTTTGCGAAGGGAGGTGATGCGCCCTTCTGACAATACACCACCCACATCGAAACGCAGGCGATCGCCCATTTTCAAGCCCAAAGTTTGGGCGATGCCCGCCTCCACACTGACGGCATCTTTTTCGCCATCGGTCCATGTGCCTTCAACCACAGCATTGTGATCAGGTTTGGCAGCTCGCGCAGACAAATTGAATTCACGATCTACCAAACGTTTGGCGCGGTCTTCAAGGTAATCGGCCGGGCTGACGGCTTTGTCGTTGATGGCGACCAAACGGCCGCGAATCATGGGGTACCAATCGTACTGCGCCACACCGGCTTGCGTGAGGGCTGTTTGAAATGCAGCGGTTTGATCGGGCTGCACATTGATCACAAAACGATCGGGGGCATTGACCGGTGTGGCCTTGCGCCAGCTGCTGATCAAATCGGTTCTGAGCAAGACCAACAACACCAGAGCCAACAAGCCCACAGACAGTGCACTGACTTGGACCACGGCATACACCGGGCGGGCCATCACTTGCCTTGTGGCCAGCAGCAGCCAACGCGGTGTGGCCGAGCTGGGCACCCATTGCCGAAGCAACTTCAACAAGACCCACGTGATGGCCGCAAAGAACAAGGTGGCCGCCGCAAAACCGCCCACCGTCATCAAGCCCAGCTTCACATCACGGCTGGCCCACATCAAGGCAGCCGCAAAACCCAACAAGCCCGTGAACAACACGCCCACTGACGCAGGTTGCAAACCACCCATGTCACGCCGGATGACGCGAATGGCCGGCACTTTGGCCAATTGCAAAACTGGCGGTAATCCAAAGGCCAACAAGAGGGTCAAGCCCATGCCCAAACCCAAGATGGCTGGTGCACCAGAACTCGGCGGCAACTGCGCATCCACCAGACCTGCCAACAACCAAACAAAGGCATGGTGAACGCCATAGCCCAAGGCGAGACCCACGAGGCTGGCCAGTACACCCGCTGTGACAAACTCAAAACCATAAGCCAGTGTGAGCGTGCGTTGGCTTTGACCTAAGACGCGCAGCAAGGCGCAACCGTCCAAATGTCTGGCAGCAAATGTGCGCGCTGCCAGTGCCACGGCCACAGCACACAACAAGGCTGCCAACAGGGCCACCAGGTTCAAGAACTTTTCGGCACGGTCCAAGGTTTGACGCATTTCAGGGCGGCCACTTTCCATGGACTCTATTTGCACGCCTCTGATGTGGGGACTTTGCACTTGCTCGCGTGCCCAGTTCAAAAACTTTTGCACATCGCGCTGATCTTCAGCACCGGCCACCGCCATGCGATAACTGATGCGGCTGGCAGGTTGCACCAAGCCAGTGGCCGCCACATCTTGTTGATGCATCATGACGCGCGGCGCAAAGTTCATGAAATTGGCGCCGCGATCGGGCTCGCGCTCAATGAGGGCTGTCATTTGAAATGCTTGATCACCCAACCACAAGCGATCGCCCAATTGCAAGTTGAGGTTTTCTAACAAAGGGGGATCGACCCACACCGTGCCGGGCTTGGGCACTTCACGTGTTGTGACCACTTCATCGCTCAACATGCTTGGCGCTTGCATACTTGCTTTGAACAAGCTCATGTTGCCACGCAAGGGGTAGCCCTCTGAAACAGCTTTCAATGCCACCAACTTGGTCTCACCGCCCTGGGCGTCGTCTGCACGTGCCATGCTGGGGAAGTTCAAAGTGGTTTGAGTTTTCAACGCCAACGATTTGGCTTTTTCGATGAAGATCTCAGGCGTGGGCTTGTCACTCACCACCACCGCATCGCCGCCCAGAAGTTGCCTTGCGTCACGCCAAAGGCCTGCTTGCAAACGGTCTGCAAAAAATCCTACGGCTGACAGCGCCGCCACGGCCAGCACCACCGAGACGATGAGCAAATTCAATTCGCCCGCACGAAGGTCGCGCCACAGATTGCGCCAACCCAATTG
>RFVJ01000304.1 GCA_009928125.1 Betaproteobacteria bacterium | reverse complement strand
CATGAATGCTGCGGTCCACAATCAGTTCGACTTTGTCGCGCACGCCAATCACCAAAGGCGAGCGCACCACGTCGTCGGCATACTCATGCTCGCCAGCGCGGCCATAAATCAGGGCCACTGCGCATGAATGGAACACACTGAACTTGGCCAACAAGCCGTCGGTCGGTGTTTTCTTGCCCGTGAGTTCTTGCACCAAAGGGTGCGCCTTCAAAGTCACTTTGGCCACTTGTTCGGGCTTCAAGTTGTACTTCTCACGCAATTGCACGCACGCGTCAATGGCGGGGTGGATCACAATGCCGCAGGCAAATGGTTTGTAAGTGTTGAGTTCAATTTCCCACTTCTTGCCCAGGTTCTCCGTGACTTCTTTCCAATCGGTTTTGTCAGAGAACACTTGCATCAAACCACGCGGTGCTTCCAACGCGCGAGGTGAAGCGGTGTAGCCGTGCTTGGCCATCAAAGCAGACATCAGGCCCACTTTGGCTGCACCGCCGGGGTGGAAAGGCTTGGTCATGGTGCCAAACTGTTCACGCAAGCCCACAGGTTGTGACGCCGCAATGCCCAAAGCCATTTGCGTTTGCTTGGCGTTCAAGCCCAATAGCCGCGAGCAGGCTGCAGCGCTGCCCAACATGCCCGTCGAGCCGGTGATGTGCCAACCGCGGTCGTAGTGATTGGGGTACACGGCATTGCCCACACGGCAAGAAACTTCAACGCCCAGCACCAGCGCATCGATCAGTTGACGGCCGGTCGAGCCCAGGTGCTCACCCAAAGCCAAGATGGCTGAAGCCACAGGGCCGGCGGGGTGAATGATGGTTTTCAGATGCGTGTCATCAAAGTCAAAGGTGTGCGAGCTGATGCCGTTGAGCAAGGCGGCATTGGCCATGTCCACGCGGTCACTGCGGCCCAAGACGGACGCTTGTGCGGAAGGGGCCAATTCTTTGACGGCACCCAATGCGGCTTCGATGGTTTCGTGCGTGCTAGGACCTACGGCACAGCCTGCCCAGTTGGCAAAGGTGCGGTGCGCTTGGGCTTCAACCGCGTCCGACCAACCCTTGGAGGGGTGATTGGCCACAAATTCGGCCAGCAGTTGGGTAATGGCAGGTGCGTTGGCGTCAGCCACGACGGTCGTATTGCGTGCAGTCATGTCAAAAAAGGGCGTGTCGCCTCAAAATGGTGAAATCAAATGGAGCGACGATCATAGGTGAATCGAGGATTTTTCGCAGTCTTTCTCACAGAGAACAGGGCGAAAATCGCCTAATGCGCACAAATTTGCTTGAGATTTCCTCACAAGAATGGCGACCCCGCCCCATTGACTTCTGGACCGGCTGTGGAAGAACTCATTGACCCATGTCAGTCAGAGGAAAAGTCTCTCGGTTTAGACTCGGGGCATCCAATTTGATGGCACTTCAGCACTGTTGCTGCGCCCTGTGTATGACGACTCACTCTTCAACTGAAAACGCTCAACCGATCCCTGTATGGCTGTTGCCTTTGTCTGAGCGCTCCACCTTGCGCGCTTTTGCACTGCTGGTGCTCGACACGGCTTTGTTTTTGGGACTGGTTGCGGGTACCGTTTTGTTCGAAGCTGTCTGGCTGAAGCTGGTTTGTGGCTTGGCGGCAGGCTTTGTGATTGGTCGTTTGTTCATCTTGGGTCATGACGCATGCCACCAAAGCCTCACGCCCCACCGCGAGTTGAACAAATGGATTGGCCGTTACGCATTCTTGTACTCGCTCACGCCCTACAGCCTGTGGGACACGGGCCACAACGTGGTCCACCACGGTTACACCAACTTGAAGGGCGTTGACTTTGTCTGGACGCCCCTCACAGCAGAAGAGTTTGCAGCACTCGGCCCCATCGATCGCTTGTTGCAGTACCTTTATCGCAGTGGATGGGCGCCCGGTCTGTACTACCTGATTGAAATTTGGTGGAAGCGTGAATTTTTCCCCAACAAAACACACATGCCCACACGCCGTCCCATTTTCTTCAAGGACAGCTTGTTGGTCACCGTGTTTGGTGTCTTGTGGGTCGGTGTGATGGCCTATGCAGCAGGCGCCACAGGCCAGTCCATCTGGCTCACATTGCTGATGGGCGTGTTGGTGCCTTTCTTGTTCTGGAACACCATGATTGGTTTTGTGG
>RFVJ01000303.1 GCA_009928125.1 Betaproteobacteria bacterium | reverse complement strand
GGGACTGGCGCAAGAAGCACAGGTGCATCACCCTGCGTTGCTGACATCGCTGCAAAAACTGAACGAGGTTCATGCCGTTCGTTCAGCCCAGTTCCATGAGGTCTATTTGCATGAATACGGCTCGCTCGAAGCGCCTTTGCCAGCGCATTTTTATGTACCGGGCGATCGACTTTGGTTTCGAAACCCGCACGAAGCATCCTCCGATGTCACCGGCTATGAGGGCTCTTGGGTGATTTACATGGGCGGCGGCTTGTTCAGCAATTTTTGGAAGCACGACCAACCTTTTACGCTGGCCACCAAATGTGTGGAAATCTACCACTGGCGGGACGGCCTTCGCGCCCATCCCAATGGCGAAGCATGGATCGATGAAAACATCGTTGAAGCGCGTGTGCAAGAAACCTTGTCAGATCCGCACAAGATGAAACGTGTCTTGGATGTGATGATGCGCATGCGCGATGGCAAAGGCATTTACGCCGAAGGGGGTTGTCTGGATGCCAGCCGCGAGTGCCCACAGCAAATTTACGTGGGTGATTGCGAACTCAAATTGCCAATCATCTCTTAACTGCCTGCTGACGCCACGCCCTGGGCTTCATCCATTTCGAAGCGTGTCGGGCGGTAGGCGGTCTATTTCCAACAACAGTGCAGCCAAAGAACGGCCAGCGGCCTCTAGCACGGCCTGGCCTTTCTCGGCCGTTGCAGCCGCTGCGTTGCCTGCTGCGCCAGCGGGGTTGTAGTCTTGCATTTGCCAGGCCAGCTTCGCACTGCGCCCGTTGCCCAAAATAGGGAAATGGGCCGCACGTTCTTCCGACGACGATTGAAAATTTTGGGCCAGCGCCATGCGCACCTTGTGGGGCTGAAGCGCCAACATGAGGGACGTTTCAACGTCGCCCGCGTGCACGCCAAATCGATGCTCATGGGCAGAGAACAAAGCGTTCACATCCTCGCCTTGCGCATTGTGCAAAGGCAGCTGATACCAATTGACGCTGTAGACCAACATGCCCAAGCGCGCACGCAAATCGCGCGCCACCACATCCATCGCGCCCACGTGGCCGCCATGTGCATTGAACAACACCAACTTGTTGACGCCGGCAGCTTTCACGGATTCGGCGATGTCGGTCCAAAGGCGAATCAAGGTGTCTGGCTTCAAGGTGAGGGTGCCGGGAAAGGCTGCATGCTCGGGGCTCAGGCCAAGCTGTTGGGTGGGCAAAAAGTACACCGGCAAGGGTGCTGCGCTGGCCTGTTGACTTGCCATCAGGTGGGGCAAACTGGCCTGTACCACCCCATTCACGATGTCGCTGTCGACCGACAAAGACAAATGAGGGCCATGTTGCTCAGTTGCGGCCAGGGGCAACACGGCAATGGCGCGTGACGTGTCGATGCCCGCAAAGTCGAGGGTGGTCAATTCAGACCAAAAGTGGATTTCGGTAGGCTTGGCAGACGAACTTTTCATGGCGTCAGTTTAATTGAGGCACAGCATTTCGGGGAATGATTTTGCGGTGTAGAGTTAGCGCATGGCACCGTCGCTGTTTTTGGATTGCTTCTGGCTTATGTTGCTGTTGAACTTTCGTCGCTTTTTGAACCCCTTGAGACTCGCCCTGATTTTGGCTTGGGTCTTCGCCATGGGCGTCTGGTCAGCGCAAGCGCAAACCGCAACCCAATGGCTGGGCCCTGCCAAGGCGTCCCATGTGGTTCAAACCCCGCAAGTCAAAGCCAGCTTGTTGGCCCATGCGCCGCAGGGCATTGCTGCAGGTCAAACCCTGTGGTTGGGCCTGCAACTTCAGCATCAGCCTCATTGGCACACTTACTGGCGCAATCCTGGTGACTCCGGGCTGCCCACTGAGCTCACATGGCAACTGCCTGCAGGCGTGAAGGCATTGCCTTTGATTTGGCCTGCACCCAAAACAATTCCCATTGGCCCCATGGCCAATTTTGGCTACGAAGACACGGTGTTGTTGGTGACGCCTCTTCAAATTGACAAAGGCTTCAAGCCGTCTGCCTCGCTCAGCACCCTGGACATTCAGCTGCATGCCAATTGGCTGGTTTGCAAACAAGAATGCATCCCACAAGAAGGCGATTTTCAGTTGTCGATCCCGCTCCAGGGCGCCACTGTCATGGCATCGGCTGAATTTCA
>RFVJ01000302.1 GCA_009928125.1 Betaproteobacteria bacterium | reverse complement strand
CATGCGCTTTGGCACTTCCTTCAAGGCCAAGGCGCCAGTGCTGTCGACCACGCGTGGATCGTTGGGCATGAAAGGCAAACGGACTGCTTGGCTGCCTGCTGCAATGATGCAGTTCTTGAAAGCCACGACTTTTTTCACACCGGTTTTTTCTTGACCCGTGCCTGTTGTTTCTTCCACCACCACATGGTGTGCACTGACGAATTCGCCCACACCGCGAACCGTGGTCACTTTGCGCATCTTGGCCATGGCCGCCAAGCCACCGGTCAATTTGCCAATGACTTTTTCTTTGTGAGTTCGCAACTTTTCGATGTTGACTTTGGGGGTGCCAAAATCAACACCCAAGTCAGCCATGTGACTGACTTCATCCATCACTGCAGCCACATGCAATAAAGCCTTAGAGGGAATGCAACCCACGTTCAAACATACGCCACCCAATGTTGCGTAGCGTTCAACGATCACCACAGAAGAAGCGTTGGGAATGCTGGCAACAACAGGTGCAGCTGGTGCAGGCGCAGCTTTGGCGGCGACTGGCGCACTGGCTTGTGAAGGCGCAGCAGCTGGAGCGCTTGTTGCGGCAGATGACGCTTCGCCTTCCAACACCAAAACCACTGAGCCTTCTTTGACCTTGTCGCCCAGCTTCACTTTGAGCTCTTTCACCACACCTGCTTGTGAGCAAGGAATTTCCATCGAGGCTTTGTCAGACTCTACGGTGATCAAGCTTTGTTCGGCCTTCACGGTGTCACCCACCTTGACCAACAACTCAATGACCGCCACTTCGTCGAAGTCGCCAATGTCCGGTACTTTGATTTCAACTAATGCCATGGTTCAGCCTCTCAAAGCAAGACACGGCGGAAGTCGCCAAGGATTTGACCCAAGTACGCGTTGAAGCGTGCTGCGGCGGCGCCATCGATCACGCGGTGATCCCACGTCAACGACAAAGGCAACATCAAGCGCGGCACAAATTGCTTGCCGTCCCAAACGGGTTCGTGCGTGCTTTTGCAAACACCCAAGATGGCCACTTCTGGGGCATTGATGATGGGCGTGAAATACTTGCCGCCAATGCCACCCAAACTGGAGATGGTGAAGGTGGCACCTGTCATTTCAGCGGGGCTCAACTTGCCATCGCGGGCCTTCTTCGCCAACTCGCCCATTTCTTGGCTGATCTGCAGAATGCCTTTTTTGTCGGCGTCTTTGATCACGGGCACCATCAAACCATTGGGCGTATCGGCCGCAAAGCCAATGTGCCAGTAGTTTTTGTAGACCAGGGCGTCGCCGTCCAAGGAGCTGTTGAACTCTGGGTACTTCTTCAGTGCTGCCACACAGGCTTTGATCAAGAAAGCCAGCATGGTCACTTTGATGCCCGACTTTTCGTTCTCTTTGTTGGTCGACACACGGAAGGCTTCCAACTCCGTGATGTCGGCATCGTCATGGTTGGTGACAGCGGGAATCATGATGGCGTTGCGCAGCAAGTTGGCGCCACTGATCTTCTTGATGCGGCCCAATTCTTTGCGCTCAATGGGGCCAAACTTGGCGAAGTCAACCTTCGGCCAAGGGATCAATCCCAAGGCGGCACCATCACCGCCAGCTGGGGCTTTGGCGGCTTGTGCTTTGGTTTGCGTGGCGCCTGCCATCACGGCTTTGGTGAAGGCTTGAACGTCTTCTTGTGTGATGCGACCTTTGGGACCGTTGCCTTTGACTTCTTCCAAAGGCACACCCAATTCACGTGCAAATTTGCGCACGGAAGGCGATGCATGGGGCAAGCCTAAAGTGGATGCGCCAGGATTGTGCGCTGGTGCAGAGGCGGCTGCAGCTGCAGTGGTGGGTGCAGTGACAGGGGCTGAAACTGCGGCAGGTGCAGCTGAGCCAGAGGCAACAGCAGAAACAGCAGCAGGTGCTGCCGCCGCCACGTTGCCTTCCAAAATCGCCAACAAGTCCCCGATGTTGACCTTGTCACCAATCTTGACCTTGAGTTCTTTCAAAACGCCAGCAGCCGAAGATGGAATTTCCATCGCCGCTTTGTCAGATTCAACCGTGATGAGCGACTGCTCCATCTTGATGGCGTCACCGGGCTTGACGAAAATTTCAATGACGGCAACGTCTTTGAAATCGCCAATGTCAGGCACATGAACTTCGA
>RFVJ01000301.1 GCA_009928125.1 Betaproteobacteria bacterium | reverse complement strand
CCCAATTAAAAAGCCCTCCACAGAGGGAGGGCTTGAATGTAGCACCGAGAAGGTCTCGGAAAGCTTACAAATCAGTCGTTGGCGAAGATGTCAACGTCTTTGGTTTCCTTGATGAACAAACCACCAATCACAACCGTAGCGGCAGCGATCACGATGGGGTACCAGAGACCGTTGTACATGTCACCGGTTTGCGCCACGATCGCGAAAGCAGTTGTAGGCAGCAAACCACCGAACCAACCGTTACCGATGTGGTAAGGCAAAGACATGGAGGTGTAACGAATGCGTGTGGGGAACATCTCCACCAACATGGCCGCAATCGGGCCGTACACCATGGTCACCAAGATCACCAAGTAAGTCAGGATCATGATCACTTTGACTTTGTCAAACTTGGCCATGTCTGCCTTAGGTGGGTAACCCGCAGCCTTCAAAGCAGCGCCCAAGTTAGAAGCCAACAGCGTAGCGCCGGCTGTTTTCTCGTTGCTCAAATCTTTGACAGACTTGTTGGCAGCTTCCAAAGCTTTGGCGTCTTGCGGTTGAGCCGCAGTGAGTTCAGCCACTTTGGCTTCGGCTTTGGCCTTGGCTTCAGCGATGTCTTCAGGTGTGTACTTCACTTTCACCAAAGTTTCGCCCACCTTGATGGTAGCGGGTGTACCGGCAGGTGCCACTTCGTTGGCGTAGCTCACAGAAGCACTGGCCAAACGTTGCTTGGCAATGTCGCAAGAAGAAGTGAACTTCTTCGTACCTGTGGGGTTGAACTGGAATGAGCACTCTGCTGGATCAGCAGTCACCACCACTTGTGATTTAGCTTGTGCAGCGGCCAAGTCTGGGTTGGCAGCAGCGGTCAACGCTTTGAACACGGGGAAGTATGTGACGGCGGCCAACAAGCAACCTGCCAAGATGATGGGCTTGCGGCCAATCTTGTCGGACAGGCTACCGAAGATCAAGAAGAAGGGTGTGCCGATGATCAAAGAAATGGCCACCATGATGTTGGCAGTCGCGCCGTCCACTTTCAACGCTTGCGTCAAGAAGAACAAAGCGTAGAACTGGCCAGAGTACCAAACCACAGCTTGACCGGCTGTGAGGCCGACCAATGCCAAGATCACGATCTTCAGGTTTTTCCACTCACCAAAAGATTCGGACAAAGGCGCCTTAGAGGTTTTGCCTTCTGCTTTCATCTTCGCAAAAGCAGGTGACTCGTTCATGCTCAAACGGATGTAAACCGACACGGCCAACAACAGAATCGAAACGATGAACGGAACGCGCCAGCCCCACTCGGCAAAGGCCTCTTCACCGGTATAAGAACGCACACCCAAAATCACCATGAGGGACAAGAACAAGCCCAATGTGGCTGTGGTCTGAATCCAAGAAGTGTAAGCACCGCGCTTGCCCATGGGAGCGTGTTCGGCCACATAAGTTGCAGCGCCACCGTACTCACCACCCAAAGCCAAACCTTGCAACAAGCGCAAGCAGATCAGGATGACGGGCGCAGCCACGCCAATGCTGGCGTAGTTGGGCAAGATACCCACAATGAACGTGGACAAGCCCATGATCAGGATGGTCACCAAGAAGGTGTACTTGCGACCAATCATGTCGCCCAAGCGGCCAAAGAAGATGGCGCCGAAAGGACGAACAATGAAACCAGCCGCGAACGCCAGCAACGCGAAGATGAAGGCAGAGCCTTCGTCCAAGCCGCTGAAGAATTGTTTCGCAATGATTGCTGCGAGTGAACCGTACAAGTAAAAGTCGTACCACTCAAAAACGGTGCCGAGTGACGAAGCGAAGATAACCTTCTTTTCTTCGTCTGACATCGGACGTGGATCTGTTGTAGCCATAGTAGCTGCCTCCAAAAAATAGCCTTCGACACGAAAGCTTGGGGGCGATTCTTGGGGGAAGCTCTGACCATCCTCTGACACCAAACCAACGGTGGCTGACAGTTTGGGGTGAAACCCTTTGTTTTGATTTCACATTGCGGAATTTATGGGGGATCAAAGGGTAAGCACTTAGACCTGATGGCCTGGCCAAAGCCCAAGCCGCGTGGCCAGCAACAACCCAGTCGTGCGAAGATGGCCCCATGCAAACAGACCCATTGACCGCAGAAGCATTTGCCAAACGCGTCTCACGATTGCGTGTGTGTTTGCTGTGCCTGTGGGCCAGCGTCACG
>RFVJ01000031.1 GCA_009928125.1 Betaproteobacteria bacterium | reverse complement strand
ATGCAAAATATTGTACTTGCCTTACAATCCGCCAAACGGCCCACTTTAGGCCAAATTGATCCATTTAGCCACCATGTCTGCCCTGTCTGCCGTTCCCTCCTTGGCGCCCCGTGCGCTCTATGAAGAAGTTGCCGAACTGATCCGGCAACGGATCTTCAGCCGCGAGCTAGAACCTGGCAGCTGGATCGACGAACTTCAAATAGCCAAAGCCTATGGCATCAGCCGCACCCCCCTTCGGGAGGCCTTGAAAGTGTTGGCCGCTGAAGGCTTGGTCACCATGAAGGTGCGCCGAGGCGCCTATGTGACCGAGGTGTCCGAAAAAGACCTGCGGGATGTGTATCACCTGCTCAGCCTCTTAGAAAGCGATGCGGCTGCGGTGGTGGCCCAAACCGCATCCCCTGCAGACTTGAAGAAATTGCAATCACTTCATGCTGAACTAGAGGCTGCCGGCAAACCTGGCAAAGAAAAACACGACAAGTTCTTTGAAGTGAACGAAGCGTTTCACATGTGCTTGTTGGAGTTGGCCCAAAACAAATGGCGCGACCAGATGGTGGCCGACTTGCGCAAAGTGATGAAGCTCAATCGCCACAACTCATTGTTTAAAACGGGCCGCATTACCGAGTCCTTGGCCGAGCATCAGGCCATCATGGCTGCTCTCAATGCCAAAGACCCCGTGGCCACGGCAGCTCGCATGCGGGAGCACTTTGCCAATGGCCTGATGGCGGCCAGCGCAAGCCCTGCCTGAATTCAATCTGACCCCACAATGGGCGCCTTGATTTAAGCAGGCACCTCTGCACCCTTGGCCAAGGCCTCTCGTGCAATGGCCATGACTTCACGAGGGGGCATCGGCTTGAGTTTGTGATTGCTCCAGACCTGGCGCCACAAGCGCCCACCTCGTTGGCCATGGTAAAGCCCCAACATGTGCCTCGCGATGGCATACCAAGGACAACCGTCTTCTTTGAAGGCGCGCTCCATGTAGGTCACCATGGCTTCTTCAACCGCTTCGCGCGTGATGTTGGATTCATTTGCATTGAAGAATTGTGCATCCCATGTGGTTAACAACCAAGGGTTGTAATAAGCCTCGCGGCCAATCATCACGCCATCGACTTCTGACAAGTGATCTGCAATTTGGTCATTGCGCGTGATACCGCCATTGATGGCAATGGTCAGTGCCGGAAAATCTTGTTTGAGTTGGTAAGCCAACTCGTATCGCAGTGGTGGAATTTCGCGATTCTCTTTGGGCGACAAACCCTGCAGCCAAGCGTTGCGCGCATGCACAATGAAGACATTGCAGCCCGCTTCTTTCACTGTGCCCACAAAATCGCGAACAAAGTCGTAGCTTTCAATTTGGTCAATGCCAATGCGATGCTTCACAGTCACAGGCACAGACACCACGTCCACCATGGCCTTGACGCCATCGGCCACCAACTGTGGCTCGTTCATCAGGCAGGCGCCAAATGCGCCGCGCTGCACACGGTCGCTGGGACAGCCACAGTTGAGATTGATTTCGTTGTAACCCCATTGCTCGCCCAACTTGGCAGCGAAGGCAAGGTCGGCGGCGTCGCTGCCACCCAATTGCAAAGCCACTGGATGCTCTTCGGCATTGAAACGAAGGTGTCGCTCTACGCTGCCATGACGCAAAGCACCCGTGGTCACCATCTCGGTGTACAACAAAGTGTGTTGCGACAGCAAGCGATGGAAAAACCGGCAATGCCGGTCGGTCCAGTCCATCATGGGCGCAACGGACAAGCGCCAAGGACTCAATGAGGAAATAGAAGATTCATTCACAGCGCAATCATAATTAATAAATGAAAGGCTTCATGTCCTTCAGCAATTGCTTGTCTAGCGCGGGCATCGATTTGGCCAAATTAAGTTGCTTGGTAAGCTGAGCGACTTGGTATTCAGACTCATTCACTTGATAAGCCATTTTTTCACGCAACCAAGTCAGCAGGTCAGCCAAATGCCACATGACGGCTTTACCCTCATGAACTGGTGCTGGAAACGAAGGGTGGTGCTGCAACATGAGTTTGCGCAAGTTTTGGCGGGAGACCCCAACGGAATCTGCAACATCCGACAAGCCAACGTAATCAGGCGCTGCTTCTATCAGCACAGCTTCTGGCAAAGCCTTACGAACATCTTCCAAAGCACTCAAAAGCGCAAGCTCTGCTGATTTTGCTTTGCGAGAAAAATTAAGTGCAATACGCCCAGGCTGACCTAAGCCTAACAATGCATCATCGCAGCCCCCGCCTCCTAGACGTTCTGCAATATCGTCTCCGCCATCGACTCCATGGCTGATTTGATACTTTAAAGTGAAGTGGTATTCCATGAATATTTCTTTTCAATCTTGATGAACTGCTGAATCAAACGTCGCATGTTTGAAACACGCACCTCGCATTTTTCGACAACTCTCTTTAAAGCTCGTGCATGGTTTTCGGCATCTCGGGGCGTACTCCAAACAGAGGTCATACAAAATTCGCCACAACGACAAGTCTCTTGGTTAAAGGGACAAAACATCTTTCCCCATGCATGCGATCCACCCACATCGACCCGCCATTTTTCTGACTCTGCAAATCGCAAGGCTGCTTCAATTTCTTTGCTGGGATGTTTTGCACGTTTCAAATGAGTCTCCAGAATAGTTGCATTTGAATTGGTTGTCAATCGACAACCAATTATTTTTGATCGAAATAGCATTTATTCAAGGATTCTTTCAAGGAATCAACTTCTCAAACCTGCAATTGCTTGCCAACTGATGACCCAAAAGAAAAACCCCGCCGAAGCGGGGTTCTGTCACAAGGCAACAAGGGCAAAGTGAGGGGATCAACCCATGTGCAAACCGCCATTGACGGAGAAGTCTGCACCCGTAGCGTAACCCCCTTCTTCAGACACCAACCAAGCAATGATCGATGCAATTTCACTGGGCTCACCCAAACGCTTGACAGGCACTGTGGCTACAATTTTTTCGAGCACATCAGGACGAATGGCCTTGACCATGTCAGTGCCAATGTAGCCTGGGCTGACTGTGTTCACGGTCACGCCTTTGGTGGCCAACTCTTGTGCCAAGGCCATTGAAAAACCGTGCATGCCCGCTTTGGCAGCCGAGTAATTGGTTTGACCTGCTTGACCCTTTTCACCATTCACCGATGAAATGTTGACAATGCGGCCCCAACCTTTTTCAACCATGTCGGCCACCACTTGCTTGGTCACATTGAACATGGAGTTGAGGTTGGTTTCAATGACAGCATCCCAGTCTTCGCGTGACATTTTCAAGAACATGCGGTCTTTGGTGATGCCCGCATTGTTCACCAGCACGTCGATGGTGCCGTGTTCTGCTTTGGCTTTGGTGAAGGCTTCAACCGTTGAATTCCAATCGCCCACATTGCCCACAGACGCGTAGAAGGTGTAGCCCAAAGCTTTTTGCTCATCGAGCCATTTGGTGAAATCACGTGTGGGGCCGCAACCCGCGATCACTTTGAAGCCCTCTTTGTGCAGGCGCTGGCAAATGGCGGTACCGATACCACCCATACCACCTGTGACGTATGCTACTTTTTGACTCATGCTTGTCTCCTTAAAAATGAGTTTTTGAAAAATTTACCGCTCGAGCGTCAATGACACACCCATACCACCACCAATGCACAACGCAGCCAAACCTTTCTTGGCATCGCGTCTTTGCATTTCATGCAACAAGGTGACCAAAATACGGCAACCCGACGCGCCAATGGGGTGGCCAATGGCAATGGCGCCACCGTTCACGTTGACGCGCGCAGGATCAATGTCCAAAGCTTTGTTGACCGCACAAGCTTGTGCAGCAAAGGCTTCGTTCAATTCAAACAAATCGATGTCACTGGCTTTCCAACCAGCGCGCTGCAATGCTTTTTGTGAGGCGGGCACAGGTCCCATGCCCATGGTGGCCGGGTCCAAACCGCTGGTACCAAAGGACGCAATGCGGGCCAATGGCTTCAGTCCCAAAGCAGCTGCTTTTTTGGCCGACATGACCACCACTGCAGCGGCACCGTCGTTGATGCCAGAGGCATTGCCTGCCGTCACAGAACCGGCTTTGTCAAATGCAGGACGCAAACCAGCCAAAGCTTCGGCATTGGTTTTCTTGTTGATGAATTCGTCTGTGTTGAAGACCAAGGGATCGCCCTTGCGCTGGGGGATGAGCACATCGACAATTTCGTCCTTGAACTTGCCAGCGTCTTGCGCGGCGCTGGCTTTTTGTTGACTGCCCAAGGCCAATGCATCTTGCATGTCACGCGTGATGTTGTGTGCCTTGGCCACGTTCTCGGCCGTGATGCCCATGTGGTATTGGTTGTAGACATCCCACAAACCATCGACGATCATGGAGTCGACCATGTTCCAGTTGCCCATGCGTTGACCATCGCGTGAACCGGTTAACACGTGAGGCGAAGCACTCATGTTTTCTTGGCCACCGGCCACCACAATCTCGCTGTCGCCCCATGCCACGGCTTGAGCGGCCAGCATGACAGCTTTCAGACCAGAGCCGCACACCGCGTTGATGGTCAGTGCCGGTGTTTCTTTGGCAACGCCGGCTTTCATCATGGCTTGACGCGCAGGGTTTTGGCCAGCACCCGCAGCCAACACTTGGCCCATGATGACTTCGCCCACCTGGTCCATGCCAAGTCCTGCTCTGGCGATGGCTTCACGGATGGCGATGCTGCCCAACTCTGGCGCGGACACTTTGGCCAGTGAGCCCCCAAATTTGCCCACGGCAGTGCGTGCGGCTGAAACAATGACGATGTCTTCCATGTTGTCTTCCTTTTTATGAATGAATGAGTGAATTGAATTTGTATCAAGCACGTGCTTTCACGTAGCGTCCTGGTGCAGGCTCGATGGTTTTGGACTTGGCGTCCTTGCCATAATGTTTGGGCGCAGCAATTTGCTTGCCGGCGTGTGTTTTGAGCCAATCGGACCAATCGGTCCACCAGCTTCCGGGCAGTTCTGTGGCGCCTTCGATCCACTCTTGCGCAGTTGCAGGAAACTTACCATCTTCGCGCAACCAGTGGCTGCGCTTGTTGGCAGCAGGTGGATTGATCACGCCGGCAATGTGGCCCGATGCCCCCATGACAAAACGTTTTTTGCCAGGCAGATGCTGGGTGGATGCATACGCGCCGCCAATGGGCACAATGTGATCTTCGCGAGAACCGTAGATGTACACCGGCATGTTGACTTTGCCAAGGTCAATCTTTTCGCCACAAACGGTGACGGCGCCAGGTGTGACAAATTTATTTTCTAAATACGTATTGCGCAGGTACCACGCATAAAACGGACCTGGCAAGTTGGTGGAATCGCTGTTCCAGTAGAGCAAGTCAAAAGGCGGTGGCGATTCGCCTTTGAGGTAATTGCCCACCACATAATTCCAAACCAAATCGTTGGGTCGCAAGAAGCTGAAGGTCGATGCCAAGTCTTGGCCTTTGAGCAAACCGCCCTGCCCCATCTGCATTTCGCGAAACTTCACAAAGTTCTCGTCGATGAAAACATCCAAGACACCGGTGTCGGTGAAATCAATGAGGGTGGTGAGGAAGGTGGCACTGGCCACTGGCTTTTCGCCGCGAGCGGCCAACACGGCCAACGCATTGCTCAAAATGGTTCCGCCCACGCAGAAGCCCAAAGCATTGATTTGCTTGGCCCCGGTGATGTCTTGAACTTGTGCAATTGCTTGGATGGCGGCATTTTCAATGTAATCGTCCCAAGACTTTTGTGCCATCGACTCATCAGGATTGCGCCAGCTGACCACAAAGGTGCGATGACCTTGGCTTACGGCATAGCGAATGAACGAGTTGCTAGGTTGCAAATCCAAAATGTAAAACTTGTTGATGCAAGGGGGGACCAACAAGAACGGTTTTTCGTAAACTTTGGCGGTCAGTGGTTTGTACTCAATCAATTGAAAATATTCATTTTCAAACACCACAGCACCTTCGGTGGTGGCCACGTTTTCGCCCACCACGAACTTGCTTTCATCGGTCATCGACAGATGGCCTTGCTGCATGTCGTGCAACAAATTCTGAATCCCTTTGGCCAAGCTCTCGCCTTTGGTTTCAATCGCCTTTTTCTGCGCTTCCGCGTTGAAGGCTAAAAAGTTGCTGGGGGCCGATGCGGCCACCCATTGTTCCACTGCAAATTTGATTTTGTTTTGGGTGTGCTCATCTGCCTCAACGGCTTCGGCCAAACCCATCATGGTTTTGGCATTGAGCAAATAGGCACCTGCCGTGAAGGCCGCCATGGGATTGCCTGTCCAAGCATCGCTTGAGAAACGACGGTCTTTGATCTCATGCTTGGCTTCCAAGCCATGATTCCACAGAGCGGTTGCTTCTTCGAGATAAGCCGCTTGGATGGCCTTGAGTTTTTCCTGAGAAAAGGTCAAGGGTGTTGCAGCTTTTTCAGCACCGGGCAAAATACCGCCCAAGTCCATGGTTTGAAAAGTTTGCATGGCTTGACCCCAGCTCTTGGCAAGGTTCTGCTGAAACTCTTCGCCTGCGCGAGACCAAAATTCATGGTTTGAATTTGTCATGTGCACCTCTCCTGTCTTTGAGCAATTTGATTCATGTACATTGTCCCCATCGCCTGGCTCTACGTCGCACTCATGATGAGCGTGGCCGAAGCAACCAACACCAATGGATCCATCTTAGGAGGTATTCTGACCTTCATTCTTTACGGGATCCTTCCAACTTCGATCATTGTTTACGTGATGGGGGCCCCCAATCGCAAAAAAGCCAGATTGGCAGCTGAAAAGGCTGAGGATAAGACCCCACAGTTACAAAACGACGACCCAACCAAGCCTAACCCGTGATCCAAAGGTACGCCGCCATGCGACCCGAGCCCCCTTTGGCCACAGCATCGCGCCTGTGGGAGTGGTACAGCGCTTCTTGTCGGTAGGTACACCAAGGCAAACTGCTGTCATTGCCATGGACTGACCTGAAGCCAGCCATTTTCAGGCGTTCCCGCGCTAAACCCGCCAAATTGGCCAGGTATTTGGTGGACGAGGTCTGGACACATAAATTGGCGGGCTTGTCCGATTTTTCGATCAGACTGCCAAACGCGGCGATGACATCCTCTCCGACTTCGAAAGCGCTGGGCCCAATGCAGGGGCCTAACCAAACCACACAATCTTGGGGCGACAAACCCTGTGCCCTGGCGGCTTGTGCCAAGGTTTCGACCACCCCATGCCCTTCTTGTCCTGCCAAACCACGCCAACCCGCATGCGCGCCGGCCACCCATTTGGCTTGGGGGTGGCACACCAAAATGGGCAAGCAATCGGCGGCCATGATGGCCAATGCCACGCCCGATTGCGTGGTCCAGGCCACATCCGCTTCGGTGTTGGGCGGTGTAGACGATGTCACTGTGACACCCTGCGTGCCATGAACTTGACGCAGGTAAACCGCTGGAACGCCCAAGACCTGAGCCACCAAAGCGCGGTTTTGATGCACGTCTGCCGCCAGATCGCCCGACAGCAAACCCACATTGAGTTCGTTCCAAGGCGCCTTGGAAACGCCCCCTTGACGGGTGGTCATGAGCGCGCGCACAAAAGGCGGCGCTGGCCAATCAGGCTCAAAACCGATCAATGGCTTACTCTGCATCAGGACAGGCCGAAGGCTGCGCCTTTTGAAAAGCTTCCAGTTTCATGCAGGCCTCAAAGGCTGCCATGGTGAGGGGCAAGCCTTCAAAGTTCACATCAAAGCGCTTGCCATTGAAGATCTGGGGTACCAAACAACAATCTGCCAATGTGGGTGTATCACCCCAACAAAAGGTCGACTTGGGGCCTTGCGCCAATTGACGTTCGAAAGCTTCAAGGCCATCGCGAACCCAGTGTCGATACCATGTGTTTTTTTGATCTTCGCTCAGGCCCAATGTGCCCGTTAAGTACTTCAAAACACGCAAATTGTTGATGGGGTGAATTTCACAAGCAATGGACTGAGCCAGGGCCCTGACGCGAGCGCGGCCCAAAGCATCTTGAGGCAACAAGGCGGGGGTTGGGTGCGTTTCTTCCAAGTACTCGATGATGGCCATTGACTGACTGAGATGCTCGCCATCGACCACCAAGTTGGGCACCAAATTGTCTGCGGCCACGGCACTGTAAGCCGGTAATTTGTGCTCGCCTTTGGCGATGTGAACCGCTGCGTATTCATAGGGCAAGCCCTTCAACTGAAGGGCAATGCGGACACGAAATGAGGCAGAAGATCGGAAGTAGTTGTAAAGTTTCATGTGCGTTAGCATAAACTGGAAACATGTCCGCCGACACCCCTCCGAACCACTTGCCTTGGATTGAAAGCCATGATCCTCTGCCCCCGGTCGAAACCGCATGGGGCATGGATTCTGAGGCGCCTGGTTTGTTGGCAGCGGGTGCAGACCTTGGCGTCAACCGACTGCTAGAAGCTTATGGCCAAGGTATTTTTCCTTGGTTTAACCCCGATCAACCCGTCCTGTGGTGGAGTCCAGACCCCCGCATGGTGCTTCAAATCAAAGACTTCAAATTGCACCGGTCGCTGCGCAAAACGCTGGCACGTTATGCATCACACCCCCAATTTGAATTGTGTTTTGACCGATCATTTGACCAAGTGATTGAGGCTTGCTCGGCAAGTCCGCGAGAAGGACAAAATGGCACTTGGATCGTGCCTGCCATGGTCGAGGCCTACAAAGCTTTGCACCAAGCAGGTCATGCCCACAGCGTTGAAACTTGGTTGGACGGCAAGTTGGTCGCAGGTCTTTATTTTGTCAACATGGGCCGTGCTGTTTTTGGTGAGTCGATGTTCAGCACCATCAGCGATGGCTCCAAAATGGCTTTGGCTGCCTTGGTGCAAGTGTGCAAGCAGCATGGTATTGTGGCCATCGACTGTCAACAAAACACACCCCACTTGGCCTCCATGGGGGCCAAGGAAATGTCCCGTTCTGCATTTTTAAATTTGACCCACACAGCCAAACAAGCACCCAGCCCCGATTGGCAAAATGCCACCCTCGATTGGGACGCCTGGCGGAGCAGCCAAGCCGCATGACGCACCTGAAAGATTTGCCCTTCAGCACGCTGCAGTTTTACGCCACTGCGGCTTACCCTTGCAGCTACTTGGAAGCGCGAGAGGCGCGCTCCCAAGTTGCCACGCCCAGTCACCTGATTCAAAACGAGGTCTATTCTGATTTGGTGGCCAGAGGTTTTCGGCGCAGTGGTTTGTTCACTTACAGGCCTTACTGCGATGGTTGCCAAGCCTGCGTGCCTTTGCGTGTGCTGTGCGACGAATTCAAGCCCGACCGCAGCCAAAAGCGGGCGTTGAAAAAGCACCAACATTTGGTGGCCAAGGTGTCGCGCTTGGGTTTTGAGTCAGAACACTACGAGTTGTATTTGCGCTACCAAAACAGCCGCCATGAAGGCGGCGGCATGGACCAAGACAGCGTGGAGCAGTACAAGCAATTTTTATTGCAAAGCCGGGTGAACTCGCGTCTGGTGGAGTTTCGCGAACCTGCGGTCGACGGCCACTTGGGTGAACTCAAAATGGTCAGCATTGTGGACGTCTTGAACGATGGCTTGTCGGCTGTTTACACCTTCTTTGACCCCGCAAAAGATGCAAGTTACGGCACCTACGGTGTGTTGTGGCAAATCAAGCAAGCCCAGTCCTTGGGGCTCCCCTATGTTTACCTCGGCTATTGGATTGGGGCCAGTCCCAAAATGCAATACAAGGAACGCTTTAGCCCTCACGAGCGTTTGATGAACGGCCAATGGCGCCGGCATTTCAAAGCCACATCAGATTAGGCTACCCAAAGCCAATTTCATCTTGTAAAATTGGATTTCGCAATGTCTTCACGTCGTGAAGGCCCTTCGCTTTCAAAAAGACCGAGGTTAAGTCCCATGAGAAAAGCTGAAGCAACCACACAGGCTGTTCCCACCATTCAAGTCATTGAGCGACTTTTCTCGCTCATGGATGTTTTGGCATCCAGAGAAGATGCCATTTCGTTGAAAGAGATCAGCGAGAAAACTGGCCTGCATCCATCGACTGCGCATCGCATCTTGAACGACCTCACGCTGGGTCGTTTTGTCGATCGACCCGAGCCAGGCAGCTACCGCTTGGGCATGCGATTGCTTGAACTGGGCAACATGGTCAAGGCCAGACTGAACGTCCGCGATGCAGCGCTTGCACCCATGCGCGATCTGCACAAACTGATTCAACAACCTGTCAACCTCAGCATGCGACAGGGTGATGAAATTGTGTACATCGAGCGCGCTTACAGCGAGCGCTCTGGCATGCAAGTGGTGCGTGCCATTGGCGGGCGTGCGCCCCTTCACCTCACCTCGGTTGGCAAGCTGTTCTTGTCCGTGGACGAGCCCATGAAAGTTCGCAGCTACGCCACACGAACAGGCCTCAGCGGTCATACCAAAAACAGCATCACACAATTGCCTGTGCTAGAGCGAGAGCTTTCTAAAGTTCGGCAATACGGCATTGCGCGGGACAACGAGGAACTCGAATTGGGCGTTCGCTGTATCGCGGCGGGCATCTACGATGACCAAGGCAAATTGCTTGCGGGTTTGTCCATCTCGGCGCCTGCAGACCGACTGGACGAAGCCTGGTTGCCCAAGCTGCAAGCCACAGCGGAAGGCATCTCACACGCCTTGGGCTACAAAGCTTGAAGAAAAAAAGCCCGTCAGTGACGGGCTTTTTTGAGGTGGTAGTGAACTGACCGTGAAGTTACAGATTCAACCCGCTGTGTTGACAGAGGCCACGATGTGGCGCGCTTGATTGGTCTCAACCCAGCGACGCACGCGCTCTGCATCGGCAATGCGACTGAGTTTGCCGGCCGAATCCAAAAATACCATGATCAATTTGCGACCCGAGACCTTGGTTTGCATGACCAAGCACTGTCCCGCCTCAGAGATGTAGCCCGTCTTTTGCAAACCGATGTCCCAATTGGGGCTCTTCACCAAACGGTTGGTTGTGTTGTATTGCAAGGTGCGGCGACCCACGGCCACCTCGCGACCTGGCGATGTCGACAATTCACGCAACAAAGGAACGTTGTAGGCGGCCCCAACCAGCACAGCCAAATCTGTGGCGCTGGATTGGTTGCGGCTTGACAGGCCCGTGGGCTCTACGTAGTGTGTGGAGTGCATGCCCAATCCAGTGGCACGATCGTTCATGGCTTTGACAAAGGCTGACAAACCGCCAGGATAGGTGCGGCCGAGTGCATGCGCCGCACGGTTTTCACTGGACATCAAGGCTAAATGCAACAAGTCGCCCCGGCTTAGAACCGAGCCCACCGCCAAACGAGATGAACTGCCCTTTTCGGTGTCCACATCTTCTTGTGTGATGGTGATCATGTCACTGTGTGGCAAATTGGCATCACTGATGACCAAGCCCGTCATGAGTTTGGTGAGCGAGGCAATGGGCAAAACGGCTTGATCGTTTTTGCGAAGCAAAACTTCGTGCGTGTCTTGGTCAATGACCAGCGCCACGCTAGAACGCAGGTCGAGGGCATCGCCACTTTGATGCAAGCCTGCCACACGGCCAAAGGAAGGTCGAGTGTCGGCTGGCTTGGCTTTGGCAACTTTGCGGGCTTTGGGCGCCGTTTTGGCGGTTTGTTGGGATGCTTTGCTTGAAGTGACAGGCTTTCGTGCATTGTCGCTGTCGGCCGCAAATGCAGAGAGAGACATCAGGGCCGTGATGCAAACAGGCACGCAAAGGCTGATGACACGGCGGGTAAGCAAGCGATTGAGTGAAGTCAAAGCGGTTCTTTCAATGCCCAAAATCAAGCTGAATTTGGCGAGTGTAATCAAATCTTTTGACAGTGTACATAAATAAAAAAAGTCGCGCAAGATCAATACCTTGCGCGACCTTCTTGAAGACGTTTTTTCAGTCTCTTGGGTTCTCAGCGTTAACCCTGTGCTGCAACCCGATCGGCCTTGCTCTGAAGCTTGTTCAAGGCACTCAGGTAAGCTTTGGCAGACGCCACGATGATGTCAGGGTCGGCGCCCACGCCATTCACCACGCGGCCGCTGTTTTGCAGGCGAACCGTGACTTCGCCTTGGCTCTCGGTCGATCCGCTGATGGCGTTGACCGAGTAAAGCACCATTTCTGCCCCACTGTCCACAATGGATTCAATGGCTTTGAGAGAGGCATCCACGGGGCCATTGCCGTCGGATTTGCCATGGACTTCTTTGCCACTGACCGTGAAAACGATGCTGGCCTGGGGACGCTCACCCGTTTCGCTGTGTTGCGTCAATGACACAAATGCATATTGCTCTTTGTCTTGCGTCACGCTTTCTTCGCTCACCAAAGCCAAGATGTCTTCGTCGAAAATTTCACTTTTGCGATCGGCCAGTTCTTTGAAACGCGTGAAAGCGGCATTCAATTCCGACTCACTTTCAAGCATCACACCCAACTCTTGCAAACGTTGTTTGAAGGCGTTGCGACCGCTCAACTTGCCCAACACAATTTTGTTGTTGGACCAGCCCACATCTTCAGCGCGCATGATTTCATAGGTGTCGCGTGCTTTCAACACACCGTCTTGGTGTATGCCTGAGGCGTGCGCAAAGGCATTGGCGCCCACCACGGCTTTGTTGGGTTGCACCACAAAGCCTGTGGTCTGACTGACCATGCGGCTGGCTGCCACGATGTGAACCGGATCAATGTTCATCTCGAGGCCGAAGTAGTCTTTGCGGGTTTTGACCGCCATGACAATTTCTTCCAAAGAGCAATTGCCTGCGCGTTCTCCCAAGCCGTTGATGGTGCACTCGACTTGGCGTGCACCGCCCAGTTTGACACCTGCCAAACTGTTGGCCACCGCCATGCCCAAATCGTTGTGGCAATGCACTGACCAAATGGCTTTGTCAGAGTTGGGGATGCGTTCACGCAAGGTTTTGATGAACTGGCCATACAACTCAGGCACAGCATAGCCAACCGTATCGGGCACATTGATGGTGGTCGCGCCCTCTGCGATGACCGCCTCCAAAACTTGGCACAAGAAGTCCATGTCGCTGCGGTAACCGTCTTCTGGGCTGAACTCAACATCGGCCACCAAGTTGCGCGCAAAGCGCACCGATTGTTTGGCCTGCTCCAACACTTGCTCGGGCGTCATGCGCAGTTTCTTTTCCATGTGCAAGGGTGACGTTGCAATGAAGGTGTGAATGCGGCCACTGTTGGCCCCCTTCAAGGCCTCGGCCGCTCTGGAAATGTCGCGGTCATTGGCCCGCGACAAAGAGCAAACGGTGGAATCTTTGATGGCATTGGCAATGGCTTGCACTGCTTCGAAGTCACCGTTGGAGCTGGCTGCGAACCCTGCCTCGATCACGTCGACGCGCAATCGCTCCAATTGACGCGCAATGCGCAGCTTTTCGTCACGGGTCATGGAGGCGCCGGGAGACTGCTCACCGTCGCGCAATGTCGTGTCAAAAATAATCAATTTATCGGCCATGTTTCACTCCTGGTTTGAAAACTTCAAAAACGCAAATGCGACATAAAAAAAGCCCGCTGCGGTTGGCAAACGGGCTTGATGGGAAATAGAACAGCGTGCGCTACATATCCCGCCCGAGGGGCGTCAGCAGTAGGGCTAGCAAATTCAATTTCATGGGAAGACTGTATCACAAGTTTTTAAAAACGGGTCACTGGTGTAAACCCCGTTCATCGGGATCTTCTGTGGAGGTGCTGATCACACTGGTTTGCTGCCCCTTGAAACGGCGCCAGCCGTAAAGCGCGTAACCGCTGAGGCCATACAACACGAACAAGCCAAAAAGCACCATGGGGGGGTGAATGTTGACTGCAGCAATGCCCAGGGCAATGAGCACAATGACCGCAAAGGGGACGCTTTGCTTCATGCTGAAGTCTTTGAAACTGTAGAAAGGCACGTTGGTGACCATGGTCAGGCCCGCAAACATGGCCACAAAGAACATTGGCCACGCCATGCTGGCTGCAGCAACGTCGGCATCGGTCATGATGGAGATGAAACCCATGACCAGGGCAGCGGCTGCCGGCGAAGGCAAGCCTTGAAAAAAACGTTTGTCAACGACAGCCGTGTTGACGTTGAAGCGTGCCAAGCGCAATGCCGCGCATGCACAGTAAACAAAGGCAGCGATCCAGCCCCAACGGCCGAGCCCCTTCAACGACCACTCATAAGCGATGAGTGCAGGCGCCGCGCCAAAGGAGACCATGTCGGACAAAGAGTCCATCTGCTCACCAAAGGCACTTTGCGTATTGGTCATGCGGGCCACACGCCCATCTAAACTGTCGAGCACCATGGCGCAGAAAACGCCCACGGCCGCCATGTCAAAGCGGCCATTCATGGCCATCACGATGGCATAAAAGCCACCGAACAGGGCTGCCAACGTGAACAAGTTGGGCAGTACGTAAATCCCCTTGCGAGGTTTGCGCACGGGTCCCGCCGTGTCGGCGTCGTCATGTGTTTCTAGGCCATCGTGCAT
>RFVJ01000004.1 GCA_009928125.1 Betaproteobacteria bacterium | reverse complement strand
TGTTTGCCGGCGCTGAAGTTCATGGCAGTACCTTGGGCATCATTGGCATGGGGCGCATTGGCCAAGGCATCGCACGCCGAGGCGCTTTGGGCTTCGGTATGAAAGTCATCTATCACAACCGTACCCAACTGTCGCCGCAATTGGAAGCGGAATGTAAAGCCTCGTACGTCTCCAAAGAAACGCTGCTTCAAACTGCAGACCATGTGATGTTGGTGGTGCCTTACAGTGCGGCATCACATCACACCATCGGTGCCGCCGAATTGGCTTTGATGAAGCCCACTGCTACATTGGTGAACATTGCCAGGGGTGGCATCGTCGACGATGCGGCATTGGCCAAGGCATTGGCCACTCGGCAAATTGCCGCAGCCGGTTTGGATGTGTTTGAAGGTGAGCCCGCAGTTCATCCAGAATTGCTCAAAGTACCCAACGTGGTTCTCACACCGCACATTGCCAGTGCCACCACCCCAACGCGTCTGGCCATGGCGCAATTGGCGGCAGACAACTTGGTGTCCTATTTCACCAAGGGGCATGCTTTGACACCGCTCAATCAAGTTGCTAAGGCCAGCTAAGTTCCATGGAATACGCTTTGTTCATGTCTGTGTTGTGCGCTGTCTTGCTGGCAGTGCTGATTGGCGTTTTCTTGATTTGGCGCCAACTGAAGTTGCAAGCGCATGACAAGCAAGAGCTTGCGCAACTGACTTCCACTTTGAATGCAGCGAACGAACGGCTTGAGCGCGAATTGCGCAATGCCATTACCGAATCTGCCAGGGGAGGTCGGCAAGAACTCATTCAAACCCTGGGTACTTTCCAGCAAAGTTTGGTACAGCAAAGTGCTGAAGCCACACGGACGCAAAACAGCCAAATGGATGCTTTTGCGCAGCAGTTGTCCATGCTGCAAAAAACACTGTCCGACACGCTCACATTGCAAGTGCAGCAACTGTCAGAAGCCAATGCGAGACGTTTGTCAGAAATGCGTGGCACCTTGGAAACGCAATTGGCTCAACTTCAGCAAAGCAACACGGCCAAATTGGATGAAATGCGCCAAACCGTGGATGAAAAATTGCAAACCACCTTGCAGGCGCGCTTGGGTGATAGCTTCAAGCAGGTTGCAGATCGTTTGGAGCAAGTTCACAAAGGTTTGGGTGAGATGAACACCTTGGCGCAGGGCGTGGGTGATTTGAAGCATTTGCTGTCCAATGTGAAAACTCGTGGCATGTTTGGTGAAGCGCAGTTGGCATCTTTGCTTGAGCAGGTGATGGCGCCCGACCAATATTCAGCGCAATGTGCGACCCGACCTGGGAGCAAAAATCGTGTCGACTTTGCCATCCGTTTGCCTGGGAAGTCTGAAGACGGTCAGCCAGTCTGGTTGCCCATCGATGCCAAGTTCCCAAACGAAGACTACGAGCGTTTGCTTGACGCACAAACGCGTGCAGATGCCATTCAGGCCGAGTTGTGCAGCAAAGCTCTGGAAACCCGGGTTCGCTTAGAAGCCAAATCGATCACGGAAAAATACATCGAACCGCCTTTCACCACCGACTTTGCCATCTTGTTTTTACCCACTGAAGGTTTGTACGCAGAAGTCTTACGTCGACCTGGTTTGATCGAGTCATTGCAGCGCGATTACCGCGTCACGCTGGCGGGGCCCACCACCTTGATGGCCATGCTGAACTCCTTGCAGATGGGGTTTCGCACCTTGGCTTTGGAAAAACGCTCCAGCGAAGTCTGGCAAGTCTTGGGGGCTGTCAAAACAGAGTTTGGAAAATTTGGCGATGTGCTGGCCAAAGTCAAAGAGCAAACTCAAACAGTCCTCAACACCTTGGACAAAGCGCAAACGCGGTGAAGCGAGAACTTGCCAGACTGATCAGTGGCCAAATTTTTTTGCATGCTTGCATGACAGGCATGCGGTTGGCAACGCCACTTTTGGCATTGCAACAAGGCTACAGTGCCATGGCGGTTGGGGTTTTATTGGCCTTGTTTTCATTGACGCAAGTGTTCATGGCCATTCCAGCAGGTCGCTTCACCGACCGTCATGGCTTGAAAAAACCTGTTCGCCTCAGTGTGGTGATGGCTTGCTTGGGCGCAGGCTTGGCCATTGTGTGGCCCATTTTTCCTGTACTTTGCTTTGGAGCTTTGACAACAGGGGGCGCCACAGGCATTACCGTCATTGCGCTGCAAAGGCACGTAGGGCGAATGGCCAGTGATGCCAATCAGTTGAAGGAAACCTTCAGTTGGTTGGCCATCGGGCCAGCCATCTCTAATTTCATGGGTCCATTTTTCGCCGGCTTGCTGATTGACCATGCTGGTTCAACACCCGCAGACGCAAGTGGTTTCAGGGCTGCTTTTATCATGTTGTCCCTCATGCCTTTGGTGGCATGGTATTGGATCCGAAAAGTTCAAGAAAAACCTGTTGAGCCTGCGCTCCCAGAGCATGCCAACAACCGCGTGTGGGACTTGTTGCACGCCCCCCTGATGCGTCGTTTGTTGCTGGTCAATTGGTTGTTGTCGTCTTGCTGGGACGTCCACACTTTTGTGGTGCCTGTGCTGGGCCATGAAAGGGGCTTGAGTGCATCGGTGGTGGGAACCATCTTAGGTTCGTTTGCGGTGGCATCGGCCATGATCCGTGTGGTACTGCCTTGGATTGCGCGACGATTGCAGGAGTACCGGTTGCTGACAGGTGCGATGGTATGTGCCAGTTTGATCTTTGCCGTCTATCCTTTGTTTGATTCAGCTTTGGCCATGGGCATTTGTTCCGTGTCTTTGGGCTTGGTCTTGGGTGTGGTGCAGCCCATGATCATGAGCACCTTGCATCAAATCACGCCGGATCATCGGCAAGGTGAAGCGCTGGGCCTGCGCATCATGACCGTCAATGCCTCTAGCGTCATCATGCCTTTGATCTTTGGCGCTGCAGGCGCAGTGGCCGGTGTGTCTGTGGTGTTTTGGGTGGTGGGGACATGTGTGGCCAGTGGCATACCACAGGCCTGGCGACTGCGGCCCCAACACGCTGGCCACCCTCATTAACTGAGCAGCAGTTTTTTAATTTCTTCGCATGCCTCTTCAGGCGAATCAACATATTTGAAGCAAGCCAAATCTTCTTTGGCGATGGTGCCCGACTCAACCAACCAATCGAAGTCGATCAAGCGTTTCCAAAAATTAGAACCGTAGAGCAACACAGGCGTGGGTAAAACTTTGCGGGTTTGAACCAAGGTGAGAATTTCAAACAACTCGTCCAATGTGCCGAAGCCGCCCGGAAATGCAATCAGCGCTTTGGCACGCATTGCAAAATGCATTTTGCGCAAAGCAAAGTAGTGAAACTGAAAACTCAATCCGGGTGTGACATAAGGGTTGGGAGCTTGCTCGTGGGGCAGTGAAATGTTCATGGCGACCGAAGGGGCGCCGGCTTCCATGGCGCCACGGTTGGCAGCCTCCATGATGCCGGGGCCACCGCCAGTGCAAATGGTCAATCGGTCTTTGGGGGGAAGAGACGCACAAGCTTGCGACACCCAACGAGCAAACTTTCTGGCAGCTTCGTAGTGGTTGGCATTTTCTAAATCACGTTGAGCCAGTGCCATCGCCTCTGTCTTTGAGTTGGACGAGGGCCATTGCATCACCTCTTGGTAACGTCGTTGGGCCTCGTCAAAGCTTTTGAAGCGCGCACTGCCAAAGACCACCACGGTGTTGTGAATGCCTGCTTCGGTTTGAATCAGTTCTGGCTTGAGCAATTCAAGTTGAAAACGGATGCCACGTGTTTCAGGGCGTCGCAAAAACTCGGGATCATTGAAAGCCAAGCGATAAGCATCGGCCACTTCTTTGAATTCATTCAGATCTTGGGTTGATTGCATGGCGACATTGTGCTGGATGCGTTCAAAATTTCAAGCAAAAGCAATTTTGGCGGGCTTCAGGACCTTGCCAGATGTGTCGCCTTTGACGGCAGGCTCGGTCCAGGTGATTTCGCGCTCAACACTGGTAGGCAACTCTACCGAGATGGCCTTGCCGTCATAGAAGACCACTTCAACAGCCATGCCGTCTTCGAGGTAGTTCATGGCATCGCCCATGTTGTCGGATTCAACTTCGTATTGGTTGTATTCGCTGTCCATGAAAACATACATGGGATCGGCGAAGTAGGAATAAGTGCATTCCTTTTGGTCCAAGATGACTTGGTCCATTTTGTCGTCGGCTTTGAAGACCACTTCAGAACCCATGTTGCTCAACAATGCTTTGAGTTTCATGCGAACGGTGGCTGCACCACGGCCGCCACGGCTGTATTCGGTGCGCAAAACGATCATGGGATCTTTGCCTTGCATGATCACGTTGCCAACGCGGATTTCTTGAGCGATTTTCATAAGGTGTCCAGTGGTGCCTTTGTCAGGCGTTGAGTTACACGAAGTAAGTTGCTGATTGAGATTTCGAACTTGTTTAAGGGCAAAGGCTTGAACTTTGCCCAAAGCCCAAGATTTTAGCGCTTTTCGGACACAAATTGAAGAATTTGACTGGTCAGGTCTCTTTGGGCCATCAATCGGGAGCGTGCAGCCTGCACGCAGGCTTGCCAAAGGGGTAAATCGATGGGGGGCAATGGGACTTGGGTGAGGCCATTCCAACGCAAATGGTAGGTGCGCAAACTTGCAGGTGCCTCTAGCCAGTCCAAAAAAGCCAGTAGCTTGGGGCCATGTGCACCGTCTTCTTGCGGGTAAATGTGCCAAATGAAGGGTTTGCCGGCCCAGATGGCTCTGACCAAAGAGTCCTCACCGCGAACGAAATTCAGATCACTTTGCATCAATTGCGCATCAAAACTCGCTTGCGTCATGGGGGGGAGCATTTGAAAGGGTGGCCTTTTGTCAGGCGGCAAGATCGACAAAGCATTTGCAAAAGCAAGGGCGCCTCTGCCATGTGCCACATGCCAAACATTGGAGGGGGATTGATCCCGTAGTTGGTCGATGGCTTCACAGAGCGCCTTCGGTTCGTAGCAAAACAGAAAAGTTTGTTGTGGGACCCGCGGTACATCGGGTGCTTGAGCGCAGTGTTGGCCAAAGACATGGGCTTCCCGAAGCAGGCCACCTGTTTTGTCATTGAAGCCCGGATAGAAGAACCATTTGGTGCGTCCTTGAAGCGGCCCATGCATCACTGGCGAGGGCAGTTTGTGACATCTCTCGACATAGGATTCAGCACTCAGATACTCCAGATTGAGCCAAACGGTTTCTGCAGTTTCTGGCTTGTCTTCCAACTGATGAAAGGCTCGATCGATAAAGTGGTCGGGCAAATCGCAACCAAAGGCTTCGATCCAAATCTGCGAAGCCTGGGCCTTGTCGTTCAAGGGGGTTGCCCAAGGGCGAACTTCAATGTCACCCTTTTCAAATGCCAATCGCCCCCAGCCCTGGGCGTTCAAGCTGGCTTCGGGTGCCATCCAAGTCAGGGCACTGGCGTCGTCCACCCACAATCGGATTTGATGGCCGCGCGATGCCAGATCGGCGCTCAGGCGCCAACAGACCCCCAAATCCCCATGGTTGTCGATGACACGGCAAAATATGTCCCAAAGCATGCGTGATATTGTCGCGCGCTTCAAGACACAATACGTTCATCCAGAAACTTTGTTGGCCGAAGTGGCTGCACTCCCCAGTTTGCCGGGGGTCTATCGCTATTTCGATGCCGATGACCAAGTCCTTTACGTCGGGAAAGCTCGCAATCTGAAGAAGCGCGTCAGCAGTTATTTCCAAAAAGACCACGGCGGCACGCGCATCGGTCACATGGTGAGCAAGATTCGGCGCATGCAAACCACGGTGGTGCGCTCGGAGGCGGAGGCGCTGCTGCTTGAAAACAACCTGATTAAAACACTCAGTCCCAAGTTCAATATTTTGTTCAGGGACGACAAAAGTTACCCTTACCTCAAAGTTTCTGGAACCGGCCGGACCAGAAACAACCCGTCGGATGAGGGAGTCAAGCCGGATGCTTATTCACGCATTGCTTATTACCGAGGTGGGGTCGAGAAAAAACACCGTTACTTTGGACCCTATCCCAGTGCCTGGGCTGTCAAAGAAACGATTCAGCTTTTGCAAAAAGTCTTCAGGCTGAGAACCTGTGAAGACACCGTGTTTGCCAACCGCACTCGCCCCTGTTTGTTGTATCAAATCAAACGCTGCTCTGGCCCGTGCGTCGGGGTGATTTCGGTCGAACAATATGCCGATGACGTGGCAAATGCAGAGGCTTTTCTACGCGGCGAAACGCAATCGGTTTTGAAGGCGATGGAAGACCGCATGATGGCGCACGCTGATCGACTTGAATTTGAATTGGCAGCCGAGGTGCGGAATCAGATGACAGCATTGTCGCGCGTGTTGCATCAACAATCCGTTGACACCGTGACCGATACCGATGTCGACATCTTGGCCGTCAAAGTGCAGGGCGGTCGTGCCTGTGTCAATTTGGCCATGGTCCGAGGAGGCAGGCATTTGGGCGATCGCCCTTATTTTCCATCGCATGTTGAAGAGGGGCATGCCATTGGCGGCTCAGCACTTGAAGATGATGAAGCGGCCGAGTTGCCTAGCTTGGAAGTCAAGGTACTGGAAGCGTTCATTGCGCAGCATTACCTTCAAATCCCTGTGCCTCCAACCCTGATCACCAGCGAAAAAATGGACGCCAAAGTGATAGAGGCCATCTCATCGCAGACGGGCATCAAAGTGACCGCAGTTCATCAACCGCGGGAACAGCGTCGAGCTTGGCTTGAAATGGCTGAAAAAAATGCAGCCATTCAACTGGCCAGGTTGTTGGCCGAGGAGGGCTCGCAGCAGGCGCGAACGCGGGCACTGGTCGAAGCCTTGGACTTGGCGCCAGACGACATGGACGCCTTGCGCATGGAGTGTTTTGACATCTCACACACCTCGGGCGAAGCCACTCAAGCCTCTTGTGTGGTGTTTCAAAATCACAAGATGCAAAACAGCGAATACCGTCGCTACAAAATAGAGGGCATCACACCGGGCGATGATTACGCTGCCATGCGGCAGGTCCTTTTGCGCCGTTATGGCAAAGTGGCTGAGGCCATCAAAACCGGCGAAGCTGGCCTCCAAATTCGCATGCCCGACGTGGTGTTGATTGATGGCGGTAAAGGTCAAGTGTCAATGGCACGAGAGGTCTTTGAAAGTTTGGGGCTCGACTTGTCATTGATTGTGGGTGTGGAAAAAGGGGAAGGTCGAAAAGTCGGATTGGAAGAGTTGGTTTTTGCAGATGGCCGAGACAAGGTTTATTTGGGAAAAGATTCCGCCGCTTTGATGCTGGTTGCCCAAGTGCGAGACGAGGCACATCGATTTGCCATCACAGGGATGCGTGCGCAGCGCGCCAAGGTCAGGGTGGGCGGCGGCCGCTTGGAAGAAATTGATGGCATCGGGCCTAAAAAACGCGCCAAACTCCTTCAGCGTTTTGGTGGTGTGCGGGGTGTTGAAGATGCCAGCGTGGAGGATTTGATGTCGGTGGATGGCATCTCCCGAGAATTGGCTGAAACCATCTATCAGGCTTTGCATTGACAAAATCCCACCCAGGTCTGAAGGTTTCTGGGGTGCATGGCGTCGCAGTGTCAGAGAAATGTTGTCAAGGCATGCCACAATAAGCACCATGTTTTTCACCATTCCCACCCTCATGACTTGGACGCGCATTGTGGCGATTCCATTCATCGTGGGTGTGTTTTACTCAGATCTGTCGCCTGATTCTCAGAATTTTTTAGCCACCACCATGTTTGTGATTTTCGCCATCACGGATTGGTTGGATGGTTATTTGGCGCGCAAACTCAACCAAACTTCCTCATTTGGTGCGTTTCTCGATCCGGTGGCCGACAAATTTTTAGTATGTGCTTCTTTGTTGATGTTGGTCCATCTGCACCGCGTTCATGTTTTGGTGGCCTTGGTCATCATTGGCCGTGAAATTGCCATTTCAGCATTGCGTGAATGGATGGCGCAGATCGGTGCCAGCAAAAGCGTTGCCGTGCATTTTGTGGGCAAACTCAAAACGACGGTTCAAATGGTCGCCATTCCCTTTTTGTTGTACAACGGACAACTTTTGGGTGTCATCGATACCCACTTGTGGGGTACTTTCCTCATCTGGGCTGCCGCCATCCTGACCATTTGGTCCATGATTTACTACATGCAAAAGGCTTTGCCTGAAATACGTGCTCGCGTGAAATGAGCCTCATCGCGGCAGACTGAGCGTTCATGAATTCAACTGATTCAACAGCTTCTTGGGTGAAGCACATGCCTGCAGTGTTCGTGCTGATCTGGAGCACGGGCTTCATTGTGGCGCGTTATGGCATGCCCAATTCGCCTCCTTTCTCTTTTCTGTGGTTCAGATACCTCTTTTCAATCGCCTGTTTTTTGGCTTGGATTCAATGGGCGCGCGTGAAATGGCCGCAAGACCAACGTGAATGGCTGCATTTGTCGGTCACTGGTGTTTTGATGCACGCTGGCTATTTGGGCGGCGTTTGGGCTGCAGTCAAAGCTGGCATGGGGTCAGGCCTTTCGGCATTGATTGTCGGTTTGCAACCGGTGCTGACGGCCATCTGGTTGTCAACCCATGGCGGTGCAACACACACTGCTGTGAGCCGACGGCAGTGGATGGGATTGTTGTTGGGTTTTTGTGGCTTGCTGTTGGTGGTTTGGCGAAAACTCACCCAGGGCAGTGCCATGGACCATGTGACACCCGTCAACTTGGGTTTTGCACTGATGGCTTTGTTGGCCATCACCTTGGGCACCCTGTATCAAAAAAGTTTTGTCAAACCTTGTGATGTCCGAACTGCCAATACTGTTCAATTGATGGCCGCGATGCTGGTGACCACGCCACTTGCCTTGTTGGAAGCTGAGCCCATGCAATGGAACTCATCGTTGATTGGCGCCATGGCTTGGTCGGTTTTGGGGTTGACACTGGGCGGCAGTTCATTGCTTTACTTGTTGATTCAAAAAGGCGCAGCCGCTTCTGTGTCCAGTTTGATGTACCTGGTGCCACCTTGCACAGCGATGATGGCTTGGGTATTGTTTGATGAGCCCATCACCGTTGTGACATTGATGGGCATCGCGTTGACAGCATGGGGTGTCAGTTGGGTCGTTCGGCCCGCCAAAATGCCAGAAGGAGAAAAAACATGAGTCAAAAACGAATTGCAGTGATTGCCGGTGATGGCATCGGTAAAGAAGTGATGCCTGAAGGCTTGCGAGTGATGGAGGCCGCGGCCAGCAAGTTCAACTTGGATTTGAAGTTTGATCACTTCGATTTTTCCAGTTGGGATTACTGCGAAAAGCACGGTCAAATGCTGCCCGATAACTGGAAAGACCAAATCGGGGGTCACGATGCCATCTATTTTGGCGCTGTGGGTTGGCCAGAGAAAATCGCAGACCATGTTTCACTCTGGGGTTCTTTGTTGCTGTTTCGCCGTGAGTTTGACCAGTACATCAACCTGCGTCCTGCGCGTTTGATGCCTGGCATCATTGCGCCTGTGGTTCGCCGGGATGGTTCACCCCGACAGCCAGGTGAAATCGACATGTACATCGTGCGCGAAAACACCGAAGGGGAGTATTCCAGCATTGGAGGCCGCATGTTCCCGGGTACACCGCGCGAGATTGTGATGCAAGAAACAGTCATGTCTCGCGTGGGTGTGGATCGCGTGCTGAAGTTTGCCTTTGAGTTGGCGCAATCGCGGCCTAAAAAACATTTGACCAGTGCAACCAAATCCAACGGCATTGCCATCACCATGCCCTACTGGGATGAACGTGTCGCTGAAATGGCCAAGAACTATCCAGGCGTCAATGTCGACAAATTTCACATTGATATTTTGACGGCCCACTTCGTCCAACGCCCCGACTTCTTTGATGTGGTGGTGGCGAGTAACTTGTTTGGAGACATCTTGAGCGATTTGGGCCCAGCCTGCACGGGCACGATTGGCATTGCACCCAGCGCCAATTTGAACCCAGACCGCACGCATCCTTCTTTGTTTGAACCTGTGCATGGTTCTGCCCCTGACATTGCGGGTCAAAACATCGCCAATCCGATTGGTCAAATTTGGTGTGGTGCCATGATGTTGGAATTTTTAGGTTGCAAGCCTGCGCACGATGCCGTGCTGGCTGCCATTGAAAAAGTTTTAGCGCCCAATAGCGGTGCACCACGCACAGCGGATATTGGGGGAAGTGCTAATACGCAGGACGTTGGGAAAGCCATTGCCGCAGCATTGTGAGAACTTTTCGAACAAGTTTCTAGATAAAAAAATTTTTTTCAGTCAAGCCCTCATTGCCATTGAGTTTGCGTCTAGAATTCGTTTCGCTTTGCGGTTTGTAGACACAAATTCATTTGACAGACGCGGTTTGTCTGGCTAAATTGAAGTTGACGAATTGCATTGCGGAGACAATGCTTTGTCCAAGAAGTATCAGAATCTTCAAACAACAAATTTTTAACAAGATGAGTCACTCTTTCAATGGAGTGCTCACATTTTTTTCTAAGGCTCTTTGTATGAACAAAACAGAATTGATCGAGCACATCGCTAAACAAGCAGACATCTCTAAAGCTGCTGCCGGCCGCGCATTGGAAGCCACCATTGGCGCCGTTCGCACCACATTGAAAAAGGGTGGCACTGTTGCCCTGGTTGGTTTCGGTACCTTCGCCGTTACCAAACGCGCTGCTCGCACTGGCCGCAACCCACGTACTGGCGCTGCCATCAAGATCAAGTCTGCCAAAGTGCCTAAGTTCCGTCCAGGCAAGGCCCTCAAAGACGCCTTGAACTAATCTTTGATCCAGGGGGTGATTAGCTCAGTTGGTAGAGCGGCGCCCTTACAAGGCGTAGGTCGGCGGTTCGAGCCCGTCATCACCCACCACCCCTTCAGCAAAGGCGAACAGATTGTTCGCCTTTTGTCTTTGAAGACTTTGACCGCGAAACTTTACTGAGAGTTCTCACATGTTTGATTTTGTCCGTAACAACACCAAGATCATGATGGGCTTGTTGTTCTTGCTCATCATCCCGTCCTTTGTGATGAAAATTGTTCAAGCCGAGTGGGACGCGGCGCACAAACGTGAGGTGGACCGCATTCGCGCTTCCATGCCCAACATCGATGTCAAATTGTTTGACACGCCCGAAGCCAAGTACGCCACCCTAGAGCGTTTGGTGCGTGAGCAAGTGATTGCCGCCGCGGCACAAAAACTGCAACTGGTGGCCAGCGACACACGCCTTGCTCGAGAGTTGCAACAAAGTCCCGCCATTGCTTCACTGCGCGGGCCAGATGGCAAACTGGACATGGAGCGTTACAAACAATTGGCGGCTTCTCAAGGCATGACGCCCGAAATGTTTGAATTGCAAGTGCGAGCAGATTTGTCCAGCCGTCAAGTCATTCAAGGCATACAGGCCTCCGCTTATGCCACGCCAGCACAAACACAAACGGCCATGAATGCTTTCATGCAGCGTCGTGAAGTGCAAATTTTGAATTTTCCAGCGGCAGACTTTCTAAGCAAAGTGAGTGTCTCTGATGCGGAATTGCAGGCGCATTACGAAAAAAATACGGCTAAATTTCAGTCCCTAGAGACTGCAGACATTGAATATGTGGTGCTGGACACTGACAGCTTGAAACAACTTGTCACTGTCAATGAGCAAGATCTCAAAACGTATTACGAGCAAAACTTGCAGCGCTTGTCTGGCAAAGAAGAGCGACGTGCCAGTCACATTTTGATTACAGCAGCCAAGGACGCGCCTGAAGCCGACAAAAAGGCAGCCCGTGCCAAGGCAGAGGCTTTGTTAAAGACCGTGAAGGCCAAGCCTGCAAGCTTTGCCGAAGTCGCACGCAAAAACTCCCAAGACCCCGGTTCTGCCGTCAAAGGGGGTGACCTTGACTTTTTTGGCCGTGGTGCCATGGTCAAAGCTTTCGAAGATGCTGCTTTCAGCATGAAAAAGGCAGACATCAGCGATGTGGTCGAATCAGAGTTTGGATACCACATCATTCAATTGACAGACATCAAGGCGCCCAAAGCACCCAGCTTCGAGTCCTTGCGCCCCTCGCTTGAAGCCGATTTGAAAAAGCAACAGGCTCAACGCAAGTATGCTGAATTGGCCGAAACATTTTCGAACACGGTCTATGAGCAATCCGATAGCTTGAAGCCAGTTGCCGAGAAGTTAAAGCTGAACATTCAGCAGGCCTCTAAAGTGAGCCGCAACCCTGCGCCTGCAACTTCGCAAGTCCAAAGCCCCATCAACCATCCTGGTTTGTTGCAGGCGGTGTTCAGTGAAGCATCTTTGCAAAAGCAACGTAACACGGAAGCCATTGAAGTGGCCCCCAGTACTTTGGTGGCGGCTCGTGTTGTCAAATACCACCCCGCCGCAGTGTTGCCATTTGCCGAAGTCAAAGACATCGTCAAACGCAATGTGACGCAAGAGAAGGCTGCTTCTTTGGCCAAATTGCAGGGCGAACAGCGCTTGGCTGCATTGAAGGGCAATGCCGGAACCGATGGCCTGCCCAATGCCATCGTCTTGTCGCGCGAAAAAACGCAAAGACAACTGCCCCAAGTGGTTGACGCTGTTTTAAAGGCCGATCCTTCCAAACTGCCTGCAGCCCAAGGCGTTGATTTGGGCGCTCAGGGTTATGCAGTCATTCGCGTGACCAAGGTCTTGCCACCAGAATCTGAGAACAAGGAATTGATGGTGCAAGCCCAGCAGCAATTCACTCAGCTTTGGGGTTCGGCTGAAACGCAAGCGTATTTGGCACAGCTCAAATCCATGTTGAAGGCCGAGATTTTGGTCACCAAGCCGGTGCCCGAAAAAGCCAAATCGGACGCGCAGGGCGCCTGAATTCGAAATTCTTTGGGCTATAATTTCACCTCTACGGTGGCTGTAGCTCAGTTGGTAGAGTCCAGGATTGTGATTCCTGTTGTCGTGGGTTCGAGCCCCATCAGCCACCCCAAAGATTCAAAGGGCTTGCAAGACAACTTGCAGGTCCTTTTTTCTTGGGTTGACCCCAACGATCATTTCTCGAGTATCCTTTTTTGCGTTCTAAGGAGAAGTTGATGACCCAGTCAAAAAACAAAAAGCTCACCGTTGAGTTGATGTGGCAATTGCAACGTTTAGGTGCGCCCAGCATCAGTCCCGATGGTGCGCAAGCTGTTTGTTCGGTGGCGCAGCCCTCCGTCAAAGAAAACAACATTCAAAGCGCCATTTGGTTGTTGTCAACGCCGTGCGCGAACAGAACGGTCAAAAAGATCAAGAACCTCAGCTTTACCTCATCCCACCTGATGGTGGCGAGGCACGCCGTGCAGGCCATGTGCCCACCGGTGTCCATGACTTCAAGTGGTTTCCAGATGGCCAGCGCATTGCCTTTGTGACCTGGGTCTGGCCTCACCTGAAAGGCTTTAAAGCCCAAGCTGACAAACTGAAAGAAATGGCGGCGGTCAAAGACACTGCATTTGCAACAGAGGATGCGGTATACAGACATTGGGATCACAACTTGCCCATGAACCGTGTACCTCACCTGTGTGTTTTGGACATTGCAACAGGCAAAGTGCAAGACCTCTTGGAGGGCAGCGATTATGAATTGCAACGCCGTGACACAGGTGCGAACGATTTTGCCATTGCGCCCAATGGTCAAAGCATTGTGTTTGTCCACGATCCAGACCGTGGTCAAAATCCGGCCCCTCGGATGGCCTTGGCGCAAATTGAATTACAAGGTCGCAAAGTGCAACGCATTCACAATGTGTTGAACGACCGTGCTTGGGATTTTTCTGCACCTGTTTACAGCGCAGATGGTTTGCAATTGGCTTTCTTGGCATCGCACCAGAAAATCAGCAACACGCAACCCAATCGATTGGCTTGCATGAAGATGTCAACCCCTTCGGGTGCAAGCCAGCGTGCTTTGACTTGGAACCTGCTCAGCGACAAGTGGGACCGCGAACCCCAAGCGCCATTGATGTGGAGCGAGGACGGCAGTGCCTTGCTTTGCAAGGCAGAGGACCAAGGCCGTCAGCATGTTTGGCGATTCGATTTGGTGAGCCACCAAGTCAGTCGAGTGGTTGAAGGCGGCACGGTGCATGCCTTTGACATGGCGGCAGGTCGCATGGTGACTTTGTGCGACAGGGCTGTACATCCAGGACGGATCCATGTTCAAGGTGTTGATGAGGCAGGCCATGCGGCCGCACCGGCCTCGGTGAGGATGGAGTCTTTCAATGACGATCTCTTGAAGGGCGTTGCCATGGGCGATACCGAAGCGCACTGGTTCAAAGGCGCCCAAGGTGACGACGTTCAAGTGTGGTTGCACTTTCCACCTGGCTTCAAGAAGGACAAAAAATACCCCTTGCTGCATACCATCCATGGTGGTCCTCACACGGGGCCTGGCGATGTTTGGCATTGGCGCTGGAACTACCATGTGTTTGCGGCGCAAGGCTATGTGGTGGCCAATGTCAATTACCACGGTTCATCTGGTTTTGGTTTCAAGTTTTTGGATGCCATCACACACAAGTGGGGGCAACTTGAATTGAAAGACATGGAGGCCTGCACCGATTGGCTGCGCAAGAAGCCTTGGATTGCCAAGGAGCGTGTGTTTGCAACGGGCGGCAGTTACGGCGGCTACATGGTGGCTTGGATGAATGCGCATGTGAAGCCTGGCCGCTATCAAGCCTATGTGTGCCATGCGGGCTGTTTTGATTGGGTGGGCATGTTTGCAGACGATGCCTATGGATGGCACCCGCAAGAACTGGGCGCATCTTATTGGGACAACATGAAAAAGATTCATGCGCAAAGTCCCCATGCATTTGCCGCCACCATGAAAACGCCAACCTTGGTGATTCATGGCGCCAAAGATTACCGCGTGCCCGATGCGCAAGGCTTGGCTTACTACAACACGCTCAAAGCCAAGGGTGTGGATGCCAGGCTGCTTTGGTATCCCGACGAAAACCACTGGATTTTGAAGCCCGCCAACAACGTGGTGTGGTACCACGAGTTCTTCAATTGGATTCGTCGCTACGACCCTGCTTTTCAAAAGAAAAAGCAGGGCTAAGCGGGTTGGCTGACGTTGGCTTAGTTGACCATTACCAGTTTACCCATCACGCCGCGTGAACCCATGTGCGCATAAGCGGCCTTCAGGTCGCTCATGGGCATGGTGCGGTCAATGACAGGTTTGACTTTGCCTTGGCCATACCACGTCGCCAATTCGGCCATCATGGCGGCATTGGCTTGAGGTTCGCGGCGCGCAAAGTCGCCCCAGAACACACCCACAATGGATGCGCCTTTGAGCAAGGCCAGGTTGAAAGGCAGTGCAGGGATAGGGCCCGCTGCAAAACCCACCACCAGGTAACGACCGCGCCAAGCAATGGAACGGAAAGCTGGCTCAGCAAAGTCTCCCCCCACAGGGTCGTAAATGACATCAGGTCCTTTACCGCCGGTGAGGGTTTTCAAAACCTCGCGCATGTTTTGCGTGGTGTAGTTGATGATTTCATCGGCACCCAAGGATTTGCAAAGAGCACATTTTTCGTCTGTCGATGCAGCTGCAATGACGCGCGCACCTGCCGCCTTGGCAATTTGAATGGCCGCTGTGCCCACGCCACCCGCAGCCCCCAAGATCAACACCGTTTCGCCAGCTTTGAGTCCAGCCCTGTCCATCAAGGCATGGTGTGAGGTGGCGTAAATCATGATGAAGGCGGCAGCGTCTACAGCTGGAAATCCTGCAGGCAGGGGCATGCACAACTTGGCGGGTGCCAAGGTGTGGGTGCCAAAGCCACCAGTGCCTGACAGACAAGCCACCGATTGGCCAACCTTGAGGTGGGTGACGCCTTCTCCAACAGCTTCAATCACGCCCGCATATTCCGACCCCGGTACAAAGGGCAGGTCGGGTTTCATTTGGTATTTGTTTTGAACAATCAACAGGTCTGGAAAGTTCAGACTGGCCGCTTCAATGCGAATCAGAACCTGACCAGCCTGGGGGGCTGGCGTGGGCAACTCTTTCCAAGTTAAAGCCTCAACGCCGACGGGGTTTTCACAAAGCCAAGCATGCACAGAAATTCTCCTCAAAAACACGCAATTCCATGAATATAAAGGCCCAGGTCGTCATCGGGATGTCTCGGTAGCGACCTACAATTGAGGGCTAGGACACACCCATGAAAATTCTCATTTCCAACGACGATGGCTACCGGGCTGACGGCATTGTGGCGCTTTACCACGCCCTCAAACAAGTGGCCGATGTTGAGGTGGTGGCACCTGAGCACAACAACAGCGCCAAGTCCAACGCATTGACCTTGCATTCTCCTCTTTACGTGCGGCAAGGCGAAAACGGATTTCGATATGTCAACGGGACGCCCGCCGACTGTGTGCACATTGCACTGACGGGACTGTTGGGCTATCGACCCGACTTGGTCGTCTCGGGCATCAACAATGGCGCCAACATGGGCGACGACACCCTTTACTCGGGTACCGTGGGTGCCGCCATGGAAGGGTACTTGTTTGGCATTCCTGCACTGGCATTTTCACAAACTGAAAAAGGATGGGCTCACTTGGACCAAGCGGCCGAATTTGCCAAAAACATGGTGGCGCAATTTGAAGCAGCGCAGCTGATTGGCAAATCACCTTGGCTTTTGAATGTCAACATCCCCAACACCTCGGCGCATTGGAAAAATGCCAAGCTGTGTCGCTTGGGTCGGCGGCATGCGGCCGAACCCGTCATTACCCAGCTCAGCCCCCGTGGCGAAACCATGTACTGGATTGGCAATGCGGGTGACGCCATGGACGATGGCGAGGGCACCGATTTTCATGCTGCAAAAAATGGGCACGTCACCATCACGCCGTTGAAGGTCGATTTAACCGACCATGAGAACGCAGGTATGTGGTCGCGCAACTTGTCCAAGTTGAAAGTTTGGGGTGCTTGATGGCACAGCGTCCAGGTTTTCCGCTGAAGTTGGAGAAGGCATCGCCTGCACCTCGCACGTTGAAAACCAATGCACCGGTGAAATCAATCGTTCAATCGGAGGTCAGGGCTGCACCTGCGCCGGTTCAAAACTTGGGCATGGATTCCAGTGCTGTCAGACAACGCATGGTGCAAAAATTGGCGGCGCAAGGTCTTCAAGATCCCCTGGTTTTGCAAGCCATGGGGACCGTAGAACGTCATCGCTTTGTTGAAAGTGCCCTGGTGGCACAAGCCTACGAAGACACCAGTTTGCCCATCGGTTTGGGTCAAACCATTTCAAAGCCCAATGTCGTGGCGCGCATGATTGAGCTGTTGCGTGAGGGTGTCGATGGCAAGTTAGGTCGTGTCCTCGAAATTGGCACAGGTTGTGGCTATCAAGCGGCTGTCTTAAGTCATGTGGCCACCGAGGTCTACAGCATCGAGCGATTAAAAGGATTGCATGAAAAAGCCCGCGCCAATTTAAGGCACTTTCGCTTGGCCAATGTGCATTTGTTATTTGGCGACGGCATGCTGGGGTATCCCAAAGGTGCGCCCTATGCCGCCATCATCTCAGCAGCGGGGGGTGACTCTGTGCCGCAAGCTTGGCTTGATCAATTGGCGGTGGGTGGCCGTTTGGTTGCACCCACGGTCACAGCCACGGGTCAACAAGCTTTGATGGTGGTCAATAAGACCCCGCAGGGCTTCAAGCAAAACGTACTCGAAGCCGTGCATTTTGTCCCCCTAAAATCGGGTGTCTCCTGAAGGATTTGACATGAAATTGATGCATGTCCGTCAAGTGTTGGCGGTCGTTTTTTGTTTAACGTTGACGGCGTTGGTGGGTTGCAGCTCCAAGCCACGGGGGCCTATTCCTGTTGAAGACCGTGTCGCCGGTCAAAGCAGTTCTCGTACAGCCAAAGCACCTGCGCCGCCAACCCATTCCAGCACCGGCGCTGTCAGCACGCCCATCACCATGGGGGCACCCATGCCCGGTTCTGAAAATGCAGGCAAGCCGGGCTATTACAGTGTGCGACCTGGTGACACCCTGACCAAAATTGCGCTCGACCATGGTCAAGCTTGGCGAGACATAGCCAAATGGAATGGCCTTGACAACCCCAATGTGATTGAAGTGGATCAGGTTCTTCGAGTGGCACCTTTGCCAACAGAAGGCAAAGTTGCAGCAGCCCCCAAGCCTGCTGCCGCGCCACAACAGGGCAGTCAGCCTGTTCCCCAAGCACCCGCACCTGCCAACAATTCAGAAGATGGATTGGCCTTTGCATGGCCACATCCGGGACAAATCTTGACGGGTTTTGATGAGGCCAAAAACAAAGGCCTGGACTTTGCAGGCAAGGCGGGCGACCCTGTGCTGGCCGCTGCCGATGGCAAAGTGGTGTACGCGGGTTCGGGCCTCAGAGGTTATGGCAATTTGGTGATACTGAAGCACAACAACACCTACCTGACAGCCTACGCGCACAACCAAACTTTGTGGGTCAAAGAGGATCAAAACGTGGTCAAAGGTCAACGCATTGCAGAGATGGGAAGTTCGGATGCCGACCGTGTGAAATTGCATTTTGAAATTCGCAAGCAAGGCAAGCCAGTCGATCCCATCAAATATTTGCCTTCTCGGCCATGAGCAAACAAAGCGATTCTTCCAGAGAAGAACAAACACAAGAGGTCATTCTGGGCCGAACCGATTTACCAGAAGGCTGGTTGCACATTGATGCGCTCGACATGGACGCTCAAGGCATTGCGCGACGGCCCGACGGTAAAGTTGTGTTTGTCGAAGGTGCATTGCCTTTTGAACAAGTGTCTGTCAATGTGCATCGCAAGAAAAACAATTGGGAGGCGGGTGTCGTCACAGCCGTTCATCGTGAATCTTCACAACGTGTCAAGCCAGGCTGCCCGCATTTTGGATTGCATGCGGGCGCTTGCGGGGGTTGCAAAATGCAACACTTGGAAGCCAGTGCGCAAGTGGCCGTCAAACAACGTGTTCTCGAAGACAACTTGTGGCACTTGGGCAAAGTGAAGCCTGAAAATTTGCTGCGACCCATGGAAGGGCCCAGCTGGGGGTACCGCTACCGTGCGCGTTTATCGGTTCGCTATGTTCATAAAAAAGGCGAGGTGCTGATCGGCTTTCACGAGCGCAAGAGTCGCTATGTGGCAGACATCAAAACGTGTCGCGTTTTACCGCCCAACATCAGCGCCATGCTGATGGCACTGCGAGAACTCATTTTCGGCATGGATGCACGTGAAACCGTGCCTCAAATTGAATTGGCACAAGGTGACACCGTCACAGCCTTGGTGCTACGGCATCTCGAGCCACTGACGCTCGCCGATGAGGAACGCTTACGCGCTTTCGCTCAGCAGCATCACGTTCAATGGTGGTTGCAAATCAAAGGCCCCGACACAGTGAAACTGATGGACGAGGGCGGTCCTGAGTTGTCCTACGACTTGCCCGATTTTGGCATTCACATGCCTTTCAAACCCACAGACTTCACGCAAGTCAATCCGCACATCAATCGCGTCTTGGTGACACGTGCTTTGCGTTTACTCAAGCCTGAAGCACACGAACGTGTGATCGATTGGTTTTGTGGCTTGGGCAATTTCACTTTGCCGATTGCAAGCGCCGCCAAAGAGGTGGTGGGCGTTGAAGGATCAGAAACCTTGGTGGCGCGCTCACGCGACAATTTTGCGCGCAATCAAAGTATCAGAGGATCGGACAAGCCCTTGGCACCCACCCAATTCATTGCGCGTAATTTGTTTGAAATGACGCCCGAGATGCTGATGGCCGATGGCATCGCCGACAAGTGGTTGATCGATCCCCCCCGAGAGGGCGCGTTCGCTTTGGCCAAGTCGTTGGCAGAATTGCATGAGAACACCGAATTGCGTGGCAGTTGGCAATTTCCAAAACGCATCGTGTATGTCAGTTGCAACCCCGCCACATTGGCTCGCGATGCAGGCCTGTTGGTTCACAAAGCGGGCTACCGGTGCCTCAGTGCGGGCGTGATCAACATGTTTGCCCACACTGCGCACGTGGAAAGCATGGCGGTGTTTGAGCGACGTGATTAAAAAAAAGCATCTGAGCCTTTCACAGCTCAGATGCTTGTTTCATGGCCAAGCACAATGGCTTGGCGCTCGGCACGCTTAGTCGCGCTCGCCACCCATGATGCCCAACAAGGCCAGCAGACTTTGGAACACGTTGAACAAGTCCATGTACAGCATGAGGGTGGCGCTGATGTAATTGGTTTCGCCACCATCCAAAATTTGCTTCAGGTCGTACAACATGTAGGCGCTGAAAATACCGATGGCAGCCACTGACAAAGCCATCATGCCCGCTGTGGAGCCCACAAAGATGTTGACGATACCGCCCACCATCAAGACCAAGGCGCCCACAAACAACCACTTGCCCATGCCAGACAAGTCGCGTTTGATGACGCTGGCCAATGTGGCCATCACAGCAAACACACCGGCCGTTCCCGCGAAGGCCGTCATGATGAGGTCCGCGCCATTCTTGAAGCCCAACACCATGGCAATCATGCGAGACAGCATGAGGCCCATGAAGAATGTAAAGCCCAGCAAGACGAAGACGCCAGTGGAGGAGTCTTTGGTCTTCTCGATGGCAAACATAAAGCCAATGGCGCCGCCCAAGAAAATGACCAAACCAAGACCACCGCCCAAAGACTGTGTGATGCCCGTGGCCACGCCTAACCAGGCGCCCAAGACTGTGGGCAAAAGGCTCAGTGCCAACAACCAATAGGTGTTGCGCATGACCTTGTTGCGCTCTGCTGGTGTGCTGACAACGTCGCCCCAGCTGGGTTGTTCAATGTTTTGAAGATCGCTCATGTGTGAACTCCTGATAATCCACCCTGGATCGGGTAGGCAAATTGTAGGGCTTGTAACTCAAAATGCCCTATTTGCCGAAGTATTCAGGGTCTTTTGTGTAGTGACCTGAGTGAATGCAATGAGATCCCTTGCCTGAGGTATCCTTGCGAATCATTTTTTCACCTCCAGAGAACCATGAAAACTCAATCCAGCCTCGAACTGTCAGACATCCAAACCATTGCAGCCGCAGCCCAAGCGGAAGCCCAAAAGAACAATTGGGCTGTGAGCATTGCCATTGTGGATGCGGGTGGCCATTTGTTCCATTTCCAACGATTGGATGGCGCACCTCCCATTTCCGCACACATTGCACCTGCCAAAGCCAAAACAGCGGCCTTGGGTCGCCGTGAAAGCAAGATTTACGAAGATGTGATCAATGGTGGCCGAGTGTCCTTCTTGTCAGCACCTGAAGTTGAAGGTTTGTTGGAGGGCGGCGTGCCCATCATGAAAGATGGCTTCTGCTTGGGGGCCGTCGGCGTTAGCGGCGTCAAGTCCAATGAAGATGCGCAAATTGCCAAAGCCGGCATTGCGGCCATCGGCCTTTGAAGATTATTTCAAGCTGAGAATCCAAGAGGCCAAAGTTTTGGCCTCTTTTTCATTGACTTGCGGATTGCTGGGCATGGGCACTGGCCCCCAAACACCTGCGCCGCCTTGTTGGATTTTGAGCGCCAGTTTGTTCGCCGCACTCGGGTCGGTTGCGTATTTTTTGGCAACGTCTTTGTAAGACGGTCCGACCATTTTTCGTTCTAAGGCGTGGCAGCCCATGCAGTTCTTTTGGGTTGCCAAAGCTTGATCTGCCCAAACGGGCAAGGACACCGCGCAGGCGAGGGCTGACGTTGTCAAACCCCGCCGCACATTTTGAAGACAAGACTTCGCAAGGTTTGCCATGTGCCGATCAATACAAATCCAGCACAGCACCTTTGCTGGCGCTTGAAGCATTGAACGCAAACTTGGCTTGAACGCCACGTGTGTAACGGGGTGCTGGTGCAGTCCAGTTGGCACGGCGCTTGGCAATTTCTGCCTCAGGCACATTCAATTCCAAGATCAGTTTGTGGGCATCGATGGTGATGGAGTCGCCTTCGTTCACAAACGCAATGGTGCCGCCCGCTGCGGCTTCGGGGGCCACGTGACCCACCACCATGCCCCATGTACCGCCAGAGAAACGACCATCGGTAATCAGGCCCACGCTTTCACCCAAACCAGCACCAATCAGGGCGCCTGTGGGGGCCAACATTTCGGGCATGCCAGGGCCGCCTTTGGGGCCGAGGTAACGCAAGACCATCACGTCACCGGCTTTGATCTTGCCGTCCAAAATGGCCTGCAAAGCAGATTGCTCGTCATTGAACACGCGCGCGGGGCCTGTGATGACGGGGTTTTTCAATCCGGTAATTTTGGCCACTGCACCTTCGGGTGACAGGTTGCCTTTCAGAATGGCCAAATGACCTTCTGCGTACATCGGATTGTTGATGGGGCGAATGACATCTTGGTCGGCGCGCGGTGCATCGGGAATGTCTTTCAAGTTTTCGGCCACAGTTTTGCCGGTGATGGTCATGCAATCACCATGCAACAAACCAGCCTTCAACAAGACTTTCATGACTTGTGGGATGCCGCCTGCACGGTGCAGGTCCACAGCCAAATATTGACCGCTGGGCTTCAGGTCACAAATGACGGGAATCTTTTTGCGCATGCGCTCGAAGTCGTCAATGGTCCACTCAACACCAGCGGTGTGCGCAATGGCCAAGAAGTGCAACACAGCGTTGGTCGATCCACCGGTGGCCATGATGACGGCCACCGCATTTTCAATGGCTTTTTTGGTGACGATGTCGCGTGGCTTCAAATCATTTTTGATGGCCTCAATCAGTACCTTGGCCGATGCTTTGGCAGAGTTCTTGGTTTCGTCATGGGGGTTGGCCATGGTGGAGGAGTAGGGCAGTGACATGCCCAAAGCTTCAAACGCGGAAGACATGGTGTTGGCCGTGTACATGCCGCCGCATGAACCGGTGCCTGGTATGGCGCGCTTTTCGATTTCTTTCAAATCGAAGTCGCTTAAATTGCCTGCGGCGTTTTGGCCCACCGCTTCAAAAACGCTCACGATGTTCAGGTCTTTGCCTTGATAGCGGCCCGGCAAAATGGTGCCGCCATAGACATAAATGGCAGGTACGTTGGCGCGCAAGATGCCCATCATGCCACCGGGCATGTTTTTGTCGCAGCCGCCCACCACCAAGACACCGTCCATCCATTGACCTTGTACGCAGGTTTCGATGCAGTCAGAAATGACTTCGCGACTGACCAAGGAGTACTTCATGCCTTCGGTGCCCATGGCCATGCCATCGGAAATGGTGGGTGTGCCAAAAATTTGAGCGTTGCCGCCGGCTTCTTCAATGCCCGCCACTGCGGCGTCGGCCAGTTTTTGCAAACCACTGTTGCAAGGTGTGATGGTGCTGTGACCGTTGGCCACGCCCACCATGGGTTTGACAAAATCACCCTCTTCGTAACCCATGGCGTAGTACATCGAGCGATTGGGCGCCCGTGATTTGCCTTGGGTGATGTTGGCGCTTCGGCGGTTGATGGGGCCAGCGGGTTGAATGGGAATGATTTTTTCGCTCATGGTTGGGGGTCTGATGGGGTCAAGAATTTAAGCCTAAGAGGTCCATTCTAAGGGAGAGTCAGGAAGAACCCCTAGAACTTAGGGCATATAGCAGTGCATGGGGGGCTGCGAACAGGGCACAATCTGACCCCATGTTGATTCACCCCCAAATTAACCCTGTGGCTCTGCAGTTGGGGCCCCTTGCTGTTCACTGGTATGGCCTGACTTATCTGGCTGCGTTTGGTTTGTTTTTCTTGTTGGCCAGCAAACGACTTCGACACGAGCCTTATGCGCGCCTCACCCATTGGAACATGAGGGATGTGGAAGACATCTTGTTTGCGGGTGTTTTGGGCGTGGTATTGGGCGGCCGCATTGGGTATTGCTTGTTTTACCAGCCGGCCTACTATCTTTCCCACCCCCTAGAAATAGCCTATGTTTGGCAAGGTGGCATGAGTTTTCATGGGGGCTTGTTGGGTGTGATGGCTGCCATGGTGTGGTTTGCCAAGACACGTCAACGCCCTTTTTTCCAGGTGATGGACTTTGTGGCGCCTTGTGTGCCGACGGGTTTGGCAGCGGGTCGCGTGGGGAATTTCATCAATGGTGAGTTATGGGGGCGCCAAGCGGATGCCGACTTGCCTTGGGGCATGGTGTTCAGAGGGGCGGGCGACTTTCCCAGGCATCCCTCGCAAATTTACCAATTTTTGTTAGAGGGCTTGCTTCTTTTTGCAGTGATGTGGTTGTTTGCACGCAAAGACAGGCCGATGGGCCAAGTATCGGCCGTGTTTTTGATGGGCTATGGAAGCCTTCGCTTCATTGCAGAGTTTTTCAGAGAACCTGATGCGCACCTCGGCTTGTTGTCGATGGGGCTCAGCATGGGGCAGTGGTTGTGCGTGCCCATGATGTTGATGGGTGTGATTTTGTATGTTGCAGTGAACAAGCCACAGAATGCTTGACGCTATGCAGCAGGTTGGTTTCATTGATCAAAGGAGACAAACATGCAGTATTCAAAAGACAGTATTCAAAGACGTTCTATGTTGCAATGGGCTGTTGCCGCTGCTGCCGCACCTTGGGTGCCAGCCATGGCGCAGTCCGCGTGGCCGACCAAGCCGGTTAACTTGATCGTGCCGTTTCCCGCGGGTGGTGGAACGGATGCGTTTGCCAGACCTTTGTCTGCCATTTTTTCAAAGCAAACTGGCAAGCAACTGATCATTGACAACCGTGGGGGCGCCGGTGGCACATTGGGAGCTGGCATTGCGGCCAAATCAGCCCCCGATGGTTACAACTACTTCATGGGCGCAGTGCACCATACCATCGCGCCTAGCATGTACCCAAAGCTCGATTACGATCTCGAACGCGATTTGGTGCCCTTGATTTTTGTGGCAGCCGTACCGCAAGTGTTGGTGGTCAATCCGAAAAAAGTGACGGCAAACAGTGTGAAAGAGTTCTTGGATTTCGTGAAGAAAAATCCAGGCCGACTCAATTATGGTTCTGCAGGGGGTGGTACCTCTCACCATTTGGCGGGTGAGTTGTTCAAGCTGCAAACGCAAACCTTCATCACCCACATTCCCTACCGCGGTGCAGGCCCAGCATTGCAAGATTTGATTTCGGGCAATGTCGACATGATGTTTGACGGCTTGGGTTCTTCAGCTGCTCACATCAAAGGTGGCAGAATCAAGGCGCTGATGGTCTCTGGTACCAAACGCAATCCTGCATTTCCAGATGTGCCTTGCTCATCTGAAGTTGGCTTGCCTGACTACACCGTCAGCACGTGGTATGGACTTTGGGCCCCCAAAGGGACGCCCGCAGAGGCGCAAGGTCGCATGATCGAAGAGGTGCGTAAGGCTTGTCAAAGCGATGAAGCCAAGGCGGTTTGGGCTGCACAAGGTGCTGATTTCCCCAATTTGACGGGCGCACAATTTGATGCATTCATCAAAACTGAATTGCGCAAATGGAGCCAAGTGGTGAAAGCCTCTGGTGCTAAATTGGATTGAAGATGTCTCAAGAGAATTTGTTCGCGGCACTGCGTGCTGCTTTTCCTGCCAACTTGGACGAAGTTGCAGTTGAAACTGACCACGGCTTGACCTACTCATGGCGTGATTTAGACCGTGCCAGTGCCATGCTGGCCAATTTGCTCGAGGGTTTGAAACTGCCCCAAGGCAGTCGCATTGCGGTGCAGGTTGAAAAGTCTGTCGAAGCCATGATGTTGTATTTGGCAACGTTGCGGGCGGGCTATGTGTTTTTGCCATTGAACACGGCCTACCAAAGTGCCGAGATTGAATACTTCATTGGCAATGCCGAGCCTGCCGTGGTGGTCTGTACAGGCGCCAATTTTGGTTGGGTCAGCAAGATTGCTTTCAAAGCCGGTACCCAGCATGTGTTCACCTTGAACGACGATCGCACAGGCACCTTGCTTGAACGCGCAGTTCACCACAAAGACCAGCACAAAATTGCGCTCAAAGGTGCCCACGACTTGGCCGCCATCTTGTACACCAGTGGGACCACGGGTCGAAGCAAAGGTGCCATGCTGACGCATGGCAACATGCTCAGCAATGCCCAAACCCTTCGAACTTATTGGGGCTGGAAAAAGGGCGATGTGCTCATTCATGCGCTGCCCATTTTTCATGTGCACGGATTGTTTGTGGCCATTCATGGCGCCCTCATCAATGGCAGCAAAATGATTTGGATGGCCAAGTTTGATCCCAAATTTGTCATTGCCAAAATGCCCGAAGCGACGGTGTTCATGGGTGTGCCCACTTTGTATGTTCGTCTCTTGGCCGAGCCTGGTTTGAACCAACAAGTTGCGCGCAACATGCGCTTGTTCATTGCTGGCTCTGCACCCTTGTTGATTGAAACTTTCACAGCGTGGCAACAACGCACGGGTCACACCATCTTAGAACGTTACGGCATGAGCGAAACCGTCATGCTGACCTCCAATCCCTATGCGGCAGACAAACGGCATGGCGGACAAAGTGAGCGTCGAGGCGGGACGGTGGGATTTCCTTTGCCTGGCGTCCACTTGCGCGTGCAAAGCGACGATGGCAAAGGCATGCCTGTCGGTGAAATTGGCAACATCCAAGTCAAAGGTCCCAACGTTTTCCAAGCCTACTGGCGCATGCCTGAAAAAACCAAAGAAGAATTCACTTCAGATGGTTTCTTTAAAACGGGTGACGTCGGCAAAATTGACGAGCGTGGCTATGTCACCATTGTGGGTCGCAGCAAAGACTTGATCATCAGCGGTGGCTACAACGTCTACCCTGCAGAGATTGAAGGTTACATCAACGAAATGCCTGGTGTTGCTGAAAGCGCGTTGGTGGGTGTACCGCATCCCGATTTTGGTGAAGTGGGTGTGGCCATCGTGATTGCCAAGCCGGGCGCGCATTTGGAGGCCGACAAAATCATCTCAACCTTGAAATCGCAACTGGCCAATTTCAAGATACCCAAGAAGTGCTTCGTGGTGCCGGAGCTGCCACGAAACACCATGGGCAAAGTGCAGAAAAATTTATTGCGCGATCAGCACAAAAATTTATTCTCAGCGTAAGACCAAGACAGGCACATGGCAGTGTGTCAGCACTTGTTGCGTTTCACTGCCAAGCAACAATCGCTTGATGCCTTTGCGGCCATGTGAGGCCATCACCACCAAATCGGCCTTGTGTTTTTTGGCAGCGGCAATGATGGCGTCGGAGACGATGTCAGAGCGGCTGACCACGCCCTTGGCTGTGATGCCTTTGGCGGCTGCCGCTTTTTGCACGGCATCGACTGCAGCTTGCGCCTCGCCGGCCCATTGAGCCTCGATGCGAGCCACATCTTTGGCATTGAGGGGAATGCTGCCTTCAAAGTAGGCCTGTGGATACCGGGGCACGACTTTCAGGGCAATCAATTCGGCGCCGCAAGTGGCCGCCAAACCAATGGCGTCGGCGACGGCTTTTTTGGAAAGGCTTGAGCCATCGGTGGCAACAAGAATGCGTTTGTACATGGTGTTCTCCTTTTGAAGTGATGACCAAAGTCTAAAACTCTCAATTTCGTCTGTCTTGATGTAAATCAAGTTTCGTGCAAGCTTGCACCCTTATCTTCAGGGCATGGCACAGCAAGTACTCCCAGCTGATTTACAGGTTCTGACCTCGCAATGGTCCTTGCTCGATCATGCGCAGGAATGGTCTGATTTCAGTCAAGTCAGTGCTCAAGAACCCCATCAATGGACTTCCAGTGTCGTCTTTGAGGGGATGCATTGCACCGCGTGCGCGATCAACATCGAAGAGGCCTTGTTGTCCGTGCCTGGCGTCAAATCGGCGCAAATCAGCGCAGCGAGTCACAGGGGGCGGGTGGTTTGGTCGGCCGATCAAACCCAACCTTCCCAGTGGATGAAGGCGGTTGCTCAATTGGGTTATCGCACTGTCCCTGCCAACGACGCCTTGGCCAATGAGGTGCGCCGAGCGGACGCACGAAAAATGCTGTGGCGTTGGGGTGTTGCGGGCCTTTGCATGATGCAAGTCATGATGTACGCCACCCCTGTTTACTTGAGTGAACCGCAGGACATTGCACCCGACATGGTGCAGTTGTTGCGTTGGGCTTCATGGGTGCTGTCGCTCCCCGTTTTGTTTTTCTCTTGCATGCCTTTTTTCAAAACGGCATGGCTCGATTTGAAGCAAAGAAAAATCAGCATGGACCTGCCGGTTGCCATTGGCATGGGCATGACCTTCGTGGTGAGCACCTTGGGCACTTTCGAGCCACAAGGCCCCTTTGGTGCAGAAGTTTATTTCGACTCCTTCACCATGTTTGTTTTCTTTTTACTCACGGGTCGTTGGTTAGAACTCAGGCTGCGCGACAAAACGGCGGGCGCTTTAGAGGCGGTGATGAACAGACTGCCCGATGCTGTGCAACGAAAGTCTCTGAATGGCCTCTGGGAGTTAACGACCCTGCGACATTTGCGCGTGCAGGATGTCATTCAAGTCAAGCCGGGTGAAGCTTTTGCTGCAGATGCCCGCATTGTGTTGGGTGAAACACAGGTGGACGAAGCACTTTTGACCGGCGAGTCAAAACCCTTGCCGCGATCGGAGGGCGAGTGCGTCCTGGCGGGCAGTTTGAACCTGACGGGCACGGTTGAAGTTCAAGTCGTGTCTTTGGGCAAGCAAACCCGGTTTGGCCAAATGGTGGCCTTGATGGAAAGTGCGGCAGTTTCCAAGCCCACCATGGCCCTGTTAGCGGACCGGGTGGCCAAACCCTTTTTGTGGGGTGTTCTGTTTGTGGCTGCAATGGCCGCGGCTTGGGGTTGGCAATACAGTCCTGCCCATGCATTGATGGTAGCGGTCTCGGTCCTGATCGTGACATGCCCTTGTGCGTTGTCATTGGCAACGCCCGCTGCCATGCTGTCTGCGGCAGGTGCGTTAGCTCGCGCTGGCGTCATGCTGCGCAGTTTGCAAGCCCTTCAGACATTGGCCCAAGTCGATACGGTGATTTTTGACAAAACCGGCACACTGACTCAAGAGGACTTTAGCCTCCAGCGCATTCAGACCCGAGAAGGCGTCTCCGATCAACTGGCCCTGACTTTGGCGGCAAGTTTGGCGCAACACTCATTGCACCCCGTGTCCAGATCTTTGGTGCGTGCCAATGTTCACAAATCGGACGCGGACCCTCAGTTTGAAAATATTCGAGAGTTTGCGGGGCAAGGCGTTCAAGCAACTTGGCGTCAAAGTGACACCCCAGACGATCTTGGCCATCGAAAAGAACTGCGTTTGGGTTCAGCAGCGTTCTGCGGCTTGCCTTCCAAGCAGGGGGATGTATTGCAGGCCTGCCTCAGCGACCAAGAGGGCTGGTTGGCCACCTTTGAGTTTGCTGAAACACCTCGCCAGGAAGCATTGGCGACTTTGCAAGCGTTGGCGCAAATGGGTTTGCGCGTTCGCGTGTTGTCCGGTGATGGTCAAGCGTCCGTTTCGCTTCTGGCTGCTCACTTGAACATTGCCGATGCCATGGGCGATTGCTCGCCTGAAGAAAAACTCAAACAAGTCAAATTGGAACAAGCCCAAGGGCATTGCGTGGCCATGGTGGGCGATGGCCTGAATGATGGCCCCGTGTTGGCAGGGGCTGATGTGTCATTTGCCTTGGGTCAGGCCTTGCCATTGGCGCAGTCCAAGGCCGATTTTGTGTTCATGGCCAGTGATTTGAAGCCTTTGGTGGCCACCTTCGAATTGAGCCGAAAAACGCTCCAAATTGTGCGTCAAAACCTGATTTGGGCAGCTGTTTACAACTTCTCTTGTGTACCGTTGGCCGTGTTGGGATTTTTGCCAGCGTGGTTGGCCGGTTTGGGCATGGCTAGCAGTTCTTTGGGTGTGGTTTTGAATGCCTTGCGATTGTCCAAATCTTTGCAAGTTGACTTCGAAGGAAAAGACTGATGGACATCCTTTATTTGTTGGTGCCTTTGTCAGTGGCCTTGGTGTTCTTTATTTTGGCAGGGCTTTGGTGGGCCGTGAACCGCGGTCAGTTTGAAGACATTGAGGCTGAAGGTGAGCGAATTCTGAGAAATGATTGACTTAAGTCAACCTCGGTGTTTGCCCTAACTGCGACACTCAATTTGTATTTTTAGAAGAGGTGAAAATGAAATTTGCCAACGAACAGGCAGGCGTCTACAGCGATACGGTTGTCAGACAGTTTGCCATCATGACGGTGGTTTGGGGTGTGGTGGGCATGCTGGTTGGCGTGATCATTGCGGCTCAATTAACATGGCCAGAGCTGAACTTTGGCATTCCATGGCTCAGTTACGGCCGCTTGCGCCCTTTGCACACCAACGCCGTGATTTTCGCGTTTGGCGGCTGCGGCTTGTTTGCTTCGGCTTATTACGTGGTGCAAAGAACTTGCCATGTTCGCTTGTTTGCCGAAAAGTTGGCTTCCTTCACCTTTTGGGGTTGGCAGTTGGTCATTCTGGCGGCCGCCATTTCCTTGCCTTTGGGTTACACCAGTGGCAAAGAATACGCCGAACTGGAGTGGCCCATTGACATTCTGATCACCTTGGTCTGGGTGTCGTTTGCCATTGTGTTCTTTGGCACGGTCGGCACCCGCAAGGTGCGCCACATTTACGTGGCCAATTGGTTCTTCGGTGCCTTCATCATTGCGGTGGCCTTGCTGCACTTGGTGAACAGCGCCGCCATACCTGTGGGCCTCATGAAGTCTTACTCCGCTTATGCTACGGCCACAATGCCGTGGGCTTCTTCTTGACAGCGGGCTTCTTGGGCATGATGTACTACTTCATTCCAAAGCAAGCAGAAAGACCCGTCTACAGCTACCGTCTGTCGATTGTTCACTTCTGGGCACTCATCTTCACCTACATGTGGGCAGGCCCTCACCACTTGCACTACACCGCGTTGCCCGACTGGACGCAGTCTTTGGGCATGGTGTTCTCGCTCATTTTGTTGGCACCCAGCTGGGGCGGCATGATCAACGGTGTCATGACCTTGTCCGGCGCATGGCACAAACTTCGCGATGACCCCGTGCTCCGCTTCCTCATCGTGTCCTTGTCCTTCTATGGCATGTCGACCTTTGAAGGTCCGATGATGTCCATCAAAACTGTGAACGCACTGTCTCATTACACCGACTGGACCGTGGGCCACGTGCACTCTGGCGCTTTGGGTTGGGTGGGCTTGGTCACCATGGGCACCATGTACTACCTGATTCCCCGTTTGTTCGGTCAGAAGAAGATGTACAGCGTGAAGGCCATTGAAGCGCACTTCTGGATTGCCACCATTGGCATCGTGATTTACATCGCGGCCATGTGGATCGCGGGCGTCATGCAAGGTTTGATGTGGCGTTCTGTCAATGCAGACGGTACCCTGACCTACACCTTTGTCGAGTCTGTCAAAGCCACTTATCCCTTCTACATGTTGCGTTTGTTGGGTGGTTTGTTGTACTTGGGCGGCATGTTGATCATGTTGTGGAACACGCTGAAAACAGCCACCAACGGTCGTTCCGTCGATGTGCAAATTCCAGCCCCCGCACACGCCTAAAGCATCAGGAGAAAAATAAGATGTCCAATCCTTCAAATTCCGGTGGCGGCTTGTCCCACGAGAAAGTTGAAACCAGCAACTTCCTCATGATTGTTTTGATCTTGCTGGTGTTGCTGTTTGGTGGCATGGTTGAAATCGTGCCGTTGTTTTTCCAAAAATCAACCACAGAGCCTGTGCCAGGTTTAAAGCCCTACACAGCCTTGCAAGTGGCAGGTCGCGATATTTATGTGAGAGAAGGTTGCTACAACTGCCACTCCCAAATGATCCGCCCCTTCCGTGCTGAAACACTGCGTTACGGTCCTTATTCAGTGGCCGGTGAGTTTGTGTACGACCATCCCTTCCAATGGGGCAGCAAGCGCACAGGTCCCGACTTGGCGCGTGTTGGCGGCAAGTACTCCGACGACTGGCACCGTATTCACTTGATCAACCCACGTGATGTGGTGCCCGAATCCAATATGCCTGCCTATGCATGGTTAGAAAAAGCACCTGTTGACGGCGACAGCTTGCCAGCCCACATGCGTGGCCTGCGTCAATTGGGCGCGCCTTACACCGATGAAGAAATTGCCAAAGCCACTGAAGACGTGAAAGGCAAAACGGAACTGGATGCGGTCATTGCCTACTTGCAAGGCATGGGCATTCATCGCAAATAAAAGGGGGCGCACAACATGGACGTCAACACACTTCGATCGGCAGTGACAGTGGTCACCTTCATCTTGTTCCTCGGAATTTTGGTGTGGACCTTGTCAAAGCGTCGTTCAGCTGACTTTGAAGAGGCCGCCAAATTGCCTTTCGGTCAAGACGACTGAGCGCGACGGATCAACGAATAGAAAGAGAATCTGAAATGAGTGACTTCACAAGCAATTTCTGGTCTGTCTATGTGGCCGGCATTGCGTTGGTCGGCATCGTGGCATGTTTGCTGTTGCTGTACTTCAGCGGCAAAGCCAAGGCCATGACGACCCACGACAACACCACTGGACACGTTTGGGATGGTGATTTGCGTGAAATGAACAACCCTTTGCCACGTTGGTGGGTTGGTCTGTTTTTAATCACCATCGTATTTGCGTTGGGATATCTTGCGTTGTACCCAGGCTTGGGCAACAGTGTTGGCAAATTGGGCTGGTCATCTGCAGGACAGTACGACGCCGAAGTGGCCAAAGCCAATCAAGCGCTCGAACCTTTGTATGCCAAGTTTGCAGGCATGCCGCCTGAAGACGTGGCCAAAGATCCCCAGGCCATGGCCATTGGCGATCGTTTGTTCATGAACAATTGCGCTCAGTGCCACGGCTCGGATGCGCGAGGTGGCAAAGGCTTCCCCAATTTGACCGACAAAGATTGGTTACATGGCGGCACCCATGAAAAAATCAAAGAAACCTTGGTGAAAGGGCGCATTGGCAACATGCCGCCCATGGCAGCTGCTGTGGGTTCAGCTGACGATGTTCGCAATGTGGCGCACTATGTTTTGAGCTTGTCCAACAGTCCGCACGATGCGTTGCGCGCGTCTTTGGGTAAACCTAAATTTGTCGCCTGTGCAGCCTGTCACGGCCCAGATGGCAAAGGCAACCAAACCATTGGTGCACCCAACTTGACAGACGACATCTGGTTGCATGGCTGGGGTGAAAACGCCATCATTGCCATGGTCAACAACGGCAAAGTCAATCAGATGCCTGCACAAGCTGGCAAATTGACAGACCCACAACTGCATGTCTTGGCTTCGTATGTTTGGGGACTCTCCAACCAGCCTGCTGCCAAATAACTGGCGGCTCAATCACCAAGAGAGTTGTTTTGGAATCTTCAGACCAGACGACGCGTAAAGTCATTCCCATCGTGCCCTCGCAAGAGGGCTCGGGCAATGCCTCAGATGAGGCTGCTTGGGGTGAACTTTACGCGGCCCATCAAAAAATCTACCCCCGAAGTGTCCAAGGCATTTTTGCCAAATGGCGTTGGGGATTTGTTTTTTTAACGCAAATTATTTTTTACTGTTTGCCCTGGCTAGAGTGGGGGCAGCGCCAAGCTGTGCTCTTTGATTTGGGCGTGAGGCGCTTTTATATTTTTGGCATCGTTCTTTACCCACAAGACTTCATTTACCTCACAGGCTTGCTGGTCATTTCTGCATTTTCTTTGTTCTTGTTCACCGCCATTGCGGGGCGTTTGTGGTGTGGCTATGCATGTCCTCAGACGGTTTACAGCGAAATTTTCATGTGGATTGAGCGCAAAGTGGAGGGCGATCGCACGGCCCGCATGCGTCTAGATTCTCAAGACATGTCGCTCGAGAAGCTGGTGAAAAAATGGTACAAACATTTCCTTTGGATTGGTTTGTCGATTTGGACCGGCTTCACTTTCGTGGGCTACTTCACGCCCATTCGTGAATTGGGCATGGAATTTTTCTTAGGCAACATGTCGTCCTGGGAAGTGTTTTGGGTCTTCTTCTACGGCTTTGCCACCTACGGCAATGCAGGCTTCATGCGCGAACAAGTTTGCAAGTACATGTGTCCCTATGCGCGCTTTCAAAGCGCCATGTTCGACAAGGACACCTTGATCGTCACATATGACGCAGAGCGCGGTGAACCACGGGGCGCTCGTTCTAAAAAAGCAGATTTGGCAAGCTTGAGTTTGGGTGCCTGCGTTGATTGCACTTTGTGTGTGCAGGTTTGTCCCACGGGCATCGACATTCGCAATGGTTTGCAATACGAATGCATTGGCTGTGGTGCATGTGCCGATGTTTGCGATACTGTCATGGACAAAGTCGGTTATCCACGTGGTTTGGTGAAATATTCAACGCAACATGCGATGCAAAACAAATGGACTGCGTCACAAACCTTGAAGCACATCTTCCGGCCGCGTGTCCTCATTTACACAGGCATTTTGTTGTTGGTCGTGGGTTTGTTGTTCGGCAGTTTGCTGACGCGAAAGTCCTTCAAAGTGGATGTGGTGCGCGACAGGGCCACATTGGCGCGAATTGTCAGTGGCGGCAACATTGAAAATGTGTACCGTTTGCAAATCATGAATGCCGCTGAAAAACGCCAACACTTCAAAGTGACGGCAGAGGGTCTGTATGAACTGAAAGTTCTCACAGACTCCGAAGATTTGACCGTAGAGTCGACTCAATCTCGTTGGGTTTCGGTTCGACTTCAAGTTCCCTATGATTCGGCCGTACCTGGTTCATACCCTGTGCGATTTACCATTGAAGCGTCGGATGACAACGAAACAGGCCATACTCAGCTTGAAGAGAAGTCAGTCTTTTTAATTCCACGATAAGCTTCATCCGTCCTGCACATCAAAAAACGAGTACTTTATGAATGCCAACACTTTGACGCAGTCACCCGTGAACAAAGCCAAGCCTTGGTGGTCTTTTGGCATGGTCTGGATGATCATTGCCGGCCCAGCCTTGGTTGTGGTCGCGGCTTTTGCAACACTTTATTTGGCAATCACCATCCCCGACCCGGTCCTGCCAACAGAGGCCCTGAACCCCCGCAATGCCATTGAAAATCAAGAGAAACTAGAAGCTGCCATGGCGCCTGCGCTACAAGCTCGAAACCATGCCGCAACAGGCGTCGTTCCAGCTTCAAAAAAATAACAAAACGGGAGACAAAAATGCTGGCTCAACGACTGATGTGGATTGTGTGGCCCGCCTTTTTGGTGGCAGGCTTGCTAGAGTTGGTGGTGTTTGGCATGTTTGACCCGGAGGACATGCATTGGTTTGGTCAGCAATTGGCGCTGTCAAGACAGGGTGTGTACACCGTGTCTTTTTTTGTATTTTGGGCTTTGACCATTGTTTCAAGCAGCCTGACCACGTTGCTGTCCATGTCGCCCTTTGAAGTCAATCGTTGCCCGGTACCTGTTGACAAGCGCCCCCCCAACTGCACGCAAGGTGCTGAGGGCGGAAAAGGTTGCTGCTAGGCCGCTGAGCAGGGTTTCAATGGCATTGAGGCTGGGTGTTCACCATGCGCTGTAGCGCTTCGGTGTCCAAAATCTTGACGTGTCGCTGTTTCACTTCCACGATGCCATCCTCGACAAACTTGGAGAAGGTGCGGCTGACCGTTTCAAGTTTGAGGCCCAGGTAACTGCCAATTTCTTCGCGGGTCATTCGCAAAATCAATTCTGATTGCGAAAAGCCGCGTGAGTGCAAGCGCTGCACCAA
>RFVJ01000300.1 GCA_009928125.1 Betaproteobacteria bacterium | reverse complement strand
TGTTTGCTGGGCACCTTGATTGGTGTGCTTCCTGGCATTGGCCCCGTGGCAACCATTGCCATGCTCTTGCCAGCCACTTATGCTTTGCCCCCCATTGCGGCTTTGATCATGTTGGCCGGCATTTACTACGGTGCCCAATACGGTGGTTCTACCACCGCTATTTTGGTGAACTTGCCTGGTGAGTCTTCTTCCGTGGTAACGGTGATTGACGGTTACCAGATGGCCCGCAAAGGCCGTGCGGGTCCCGCTTTGGCGGCCGCTGGTTTGGGTTCATTCTTTGCCGGTTGCGTGGGTACTTTGATCTTGGCGGCTTTTGCAGCGCCTTTGACAGAAGTGGCCTTCAAATTCGGTCCTGCCGAGTACTTCTCACTCATGATTTTGGGTTTGATCGGCGCGGTGGTGTTGGCTTCTGGTTCCTTGCTTAAAGCGGTGGCCATGATTGTGCTGGGCCTCCTGATGGGCTTGGTCGGTACCGACGTTAACTCTGGCGTGGCCCGTTACAGCTTCGACATTCCTGAACTCACAGACGGCATTGGTTTCATTACCATTGCCATGGGTGTGTTTGGTTATGGCGAGATCATTGCCAACTTGTCCCAACCTGAAGACAAGCGCGAAGTGTTCACCGGAAAAGTGACTGGTTTGCTCCCTACGGGTGAAGATTTCCGCAACATGATTCCTGCGGTGTTGCGTGGAACGACCATTGGCTCATGCCTTGGTATTTTGCCAGGCGGTGGTGCATTGTTGGCTGCTTTTGCCGCTTACACCATCGAGAAGAAAACCAAACTTCGTCCAGGAGAAGTTCCCTTTGGTCAAGGCAACATCCGTGGTGTGGCTGCGCCTGAAGCTGCGAACAACGCCGGTGCGCAAACTTCCTTCATTCCGTTGCTCACATTGGGTATTCCACCCAATGCCGTGATGGCCTTGATGGTGGGTGCCATGACCATCCACAACATTCAGCCAGGTCCTCAAGTGATGACCAGCAACCCTGAGTTGTTCTGGGGCTTGATTGCTTCGATGTGGCTTGGTAACCTGATGTTGATCATCTTGAACTTGCCACTCATTGGCATGTGGATCAAGCTGCTCACAGTGCCTTACCGTTGGTTGTTCCCTGCCATTGTGCTGTTCTGTGCCATTGGCGTGTACTCCACCAACAACAACACCTTCGACATCTGGTTGGTGGGCGCCTTCGGTGTCATCGGTTACTTGTTCATCAAGTTGGGCGTAGAACCTGCACCTTTGTTGCTGGGTTTCATCTTGGGCCCCATGATGGAAGAGAACTTGCGCCGTGCATTGCTGCTGTCTCGCGGTGACTGGTCTGTGTTTGTCACACGCGGTTTGTCTGCCAGCTTGCTTGCAGCCGCAGCGGTGTTGCTCATCATTGTGCTCTTGCCGTCTGTCAAATCGAAGCGCGAAGAAGCCTTCGTCGAAGATTGATTCACACGCGTTGTGAACTTGAACGGCACCTTCGGGTGCCGTTTTTCATGGGACTTCTGAAAAGTGACAGCCTTGGTTGAAGTAGGTTCACATTTTTCCTGCCACAATGTTCTACTTCGTGTGACATCGGAAATTTCATCATGCAGTACAAAATGAATTTGAAACGCCGTCAAATCTCGGCATTGGCAATGCGAACTGCGCTGTCTGCAGCTGTGGTCATGATGGGCCTGGTGGGTGGTGCATCCACTGCAGTCGCCCAATCAACCACTTACCCCACCAAACCCATCCGCTTGGTGGTGCCCTTTCCAGCTGGTGGTGCAACCGATATTTTTGCGCGTACCTTGTCGCAGAAGTTGGGCGAAAAATTGGGTACGTCGGTGGTGGTTGAAAACAAACCTGGTGCAGGTGGCACGTTGGGCTCGGACATCGTGGCCAAGTCCACGCCTGATGGCTATACCTTGTTGCTGGCCACTTCCAGCACGCACTCTATTGGGCCCAACCTCAACCCCAAGATGCCCTACGACGCTGTGCGTGATTTCACGCCCATTGGCCAGGTCGGCAACGCCCCCAGCATCATGTTGGTGCCTAACAGCTCGCCCGCCAAAACCATTCAAGAATGGATTGAGTTGGCCAAGAAAAATCCTGGACGACTCAACTATGCCTCCAGTGGCAATGGCACCATCGTTCAGTTGACGGCTGAGCTGTTCAAATCGCAGGCGGGTTTGTTTGTGGTTCACATCCCCTACAAAGGCACCGCCTTG
>RFVJ01000299.1 GCA_009928125.1 Betaproteobacteria bacterium | reverse complement strand
AAGCCCATCACTTGGTTTCCACCTGTGTGGGCCTTTGCATGTGGTGCTGTTGCTTCAGGACAAAGCCTTGCTGACAACTGGGCGCTGATTGTGCTGGGCTTGGTTTTAACAGGTCCCTTGGTGTGTGCCAGCAGTCAGGCTGTTAACGACTGGTTTGATCGACATGTCGATGCCATCAATGAACCCCAAAGACCCATTCCTTCAGGTCGAATGCCTGGCAAATGGGGCTTGGGCATTGCTGTGTTGTGGACAGGCCTGTCATTGCTTTGGGCAACGTTGATGGGCACTTGGGGTTTTGTGGCGTGTGCGCTGGCCATTGCATTGTCTTGGGCCTACAGCGCGCCACCCGTGCGACTGAAAAAAAATGGTTGGTGGGGCGCGGCAGCTTGCGCGCTCAGCTACGAAGGCTTGGCCTGGTTGACGGGCACCGCCGTGATGCTTGGTGGCGCCTGGCCTGGCTCGAATGCCATTGCTTTGGCACTGCTCTACAGCCTCGGCGCACACGGCATCATGACCTTGAATGATTTCAAAGCCATTGAAGGCGATCGTCAAATGGGCATTGCTTCATTGCCAGTGAAATACGGCCCCGCTGGTGCCGCTCGCATCGCTTGCTTGATGATGTGGACACCGCAAGTGGTGGTCGCCGCTTTGCTCTTTCAATGGCAATTGCCGTGGCATGCGCTGGCAGTGCTGGTGTTGAGCTTGATGCAATGGCCCCTCATGTTCAAATTTTTAAGTCATCCCGTGGAACGTGCCCTTTATGTCAGTGCATTTGATGTGCCCTTGTTTGTCAGCGGCATGATGGTCAGCGCATGGGGATTGCGTCAACTCAATGCGGTAGGAGTGCTATGAATTCACCTGTCTTTGGATGGTTTCAAATCATTCGCCTGGGGCTCATTCAAGCTTGCTTGGGTGCTGTGGTGGTGGTGACCACTTCCACACTCAATCGGATCATGGTGGTGGAGCTGGCATTTCCTGCTTTACTGCCTGGCGCCTTGGTGGCGTGGCACTACGCGGTGCAAATGGTGCGCCCCCGCATGGGCTATGGTGCAGACAAGGGCAGACGCAGCACGCCGTGGATGATGGGCGGCATGATGGTGCTGGGCGTTGGTGGCGTGATGGCTGCTGTGGCCACCATCTGGATGGCCACCCAACCCGCAATGGGCATCGGCTTGGCCGTGTTGGCCTTCAGCTTGATTGGATTGGGTGTCAGTGCTTGCGGCACCTCCTTGTTGACTTTGATGGCCAAGCAAGTGCCTGATCAAAAGCGAGCCCAAGCCGCAACCACTGTGTGGTTGATGATGATCATGGGCTTTGCCATCACGGCAGGTGTGGTGGGTAAATTGATTGACCCCTACACCCCTGAAGTGTTGTTGAAAGTGTCTGCCTGTTTGAGCTTGTTAACAACGTGTGTCACTGCGCTGTGTTTGTGGCGCCTCGAAAGTGCAACGCTTGTTTTGGCGCCAGAAAACAAGGCCTCTGCAGCAGACTTCAAGCAAACTTTCAAAGAGGTGTGGTCAGAGCCTAAGGCCAGAACATTCACCATCTTTGTGTTCTTGTCCATGCTGGCTTACAGCGCACAGGATTTGATTTTGGAGCCCTTTGCTGGCGCCATTCATGGCATGTCGCCGGGCAAAACCACACAGTTATCAGGTTGGCACCACATGGGCGTGCTCGTTGGCATGCTGTCGGTGGCTGCAGCCAGTTCGCGGTGGGTGGCGGGTCGACTGGGTTCGGTGCAAGCGTGGATGGTGGGAGGCTGCGTGTTCTCTGCTGTTGCCACTGTGGGCTTGTCTTCCTCTGCATTGATCAACATGACAGAAGCTTGGCCCTTGAAAGCCAACGTGATTTTCTTGGGCATTGCCAATGGTGCGTTCTCGATTGCCGCCATCGCCACCATGATGCGCTTGGCAGGTGAGGGGGGTCCTGGCCGCGAAGGAACCCGCATGGGCCTGTGGGGTGCTGCACAAGCCGCGGCCTTTGGTTTGGGTGGCTTGGTTGGCACTGGTGCCAGCGATTTAGCGCACGCATTGCTTCAAGATTCTCGCTCGGCCTATGTGGCTGTTTTTGCATTTCAATCCTTGATGTTTTTGGCCTCTGCAGTGGTCGCCATGCGCATGCGCGCGGGTGACGTGAAGCCTTCCGAAATGTCTCTCGACAACTCAGTCCTCTTGAAAGGTGGATCTGCATCATGAGCCAAAC
>RFVJ01000298.1 GCA_009928125.1 Betaproteobacteria bacterium | reverse complement strand
TCGCGCGATGTCAACGTACCCGAAGCGCTTTGCAGCAGGCTCAATTCTTTGGCCATTTGCAAAGGCGCATCCACCACTGTGACATTCGGGAAGCTTTGCTTGAGGATGTTTTTTTGCAATTCTTTTTGTGAGGCCACTTGCGCATTGAGTTGCCACGCTGCCATGTTCAGGCCCACCAACTGCGTGGCCACCAAAAGTCCGGCGCACCAACGCACAGGTCGCCATTCAGGATGGCGCAGGAGGTTTTGCCAAATGCGTTGCGCTGCTTGCCGCCATCTGGCGCTGCCGTTGGCGGCAAATTCAAACTGCGCCAAATCCCATTGGGTGTCTGCAGCTTGTCGATAACGCGAGATTGCAGGGGTGACTTGAATGCGCCATGACTGAAGTCGCTCCGACACAGCACTGTGTGTTTGTGCTTGCAAGCTGCTCAAGGCTTTGAGGGCCAAGTCGGCCACGGCGGGGTCGGCCAATACGGCCACGTTCAACGCCAGCTTGTCGATGCCAGCGCTGGCCATTTTGTTGAGCTGATCGGCCCAGTGTTGCAGACCCGCTTGCAATGGCAAGTGCCATGTGCCTTGCGCGTCATGAACCCAGAGTTGTGCATCGGCAGGGGTGCCACCTATCCAAGCACTGATGTCAGCAGCAGAGCCTATCGAAGGCGTCCACTCGGGCACGATGCGATGCACGGTGTGTCCACCTGCTTGCAATTGCGCCAAGTGCCCTTGAAGCCAGGCCTTGTTGCACACGGCCACCCATGCGCTTTGGCCAGCTTGCCAGTTGGGTTGCAGTGCCATGTGCACGGCGTCGGCTTCATCTAACAAAGGCTCTTCGAGCAAACTGTGCAGCGCTGTTTGCAGTCGTTGTGTTTGGCGTTGCAGACCCGCAGGCAATTCGATCCGCTGCCATGACAGGGCGGTAGCGGGCACGATGGCCCAAATTTCTTTGTCGCGCGCACCCGCCTCATGTGTCGACAGGACATGTTGCGGCGGAGTGCTGCCGTTGGCAGCTTGCATTGGCAGCGTAAAAAGAAGAGTGCTCATGGCTGGCTTGATTGTAGAAGCGACTCACGCTGCGGGGGAGGGAGAATTCCCGCAATTTTTTGGCGCCAGACAAAGCTGACATTGCCTGCATCGCGCAAAATCAGGGCGGTTTCTTCTTGGGTGCGCTCTTCCATGCGCAACCGGCCCCAAACTTGGAAGAAACGCGAACCTACTGTGTGCCATCTTGCCTCTAGAGGCTTGCCCCCTAGGGCTTTGCTGGCGTCAGGCAAGTTGCTGAAATGCGCGCGGGCTCGCTGCTGAACAAATTGCTGGGCGGCCGCCAAGTCCAAGCCCGGCACCGTGGCGTAGAGGACCTCGGCACTGGCCGTGTTCAGGTTGACAGGGGTCATTTCGGGCAGGATGGTGACATGGGCTGCCAAGCGCGTCACGGTGTTGCGGCTGAGGCCCAGCCATTGAAGTTGCGAGACTTGTTGCGGCAGCAAGGCTGCGCCAGACATGTTGCTGCCAGTGGAGGTGCCTGCAGCGCTCAGCGGTGTGCGAGCGGCCTGCGCGGCGGCCAACCATTCACGCGACAACACAGCCAATTCTGAAGCTGGCAAGCCCAGCACATTGAACAAACGACTCAAGGCCGCTTGCATGCTGGGGTTCAATTGGCCCATGCGTTGGCCATCTGCGGCTTCATACCAATTGCTCAGGTTGAGTCGGCTTTGTGCGTCGGTGACCTGACCCGACAAAAAGACCTCAGGATCGCCCTCCCGCAGTTGCTGGTCTTGTGCCAAAAAGGTCGACAACTTGGCCTCTTGCAAGGGCACGGCCCACGGTTCGGCCAAATGATCAGCACCACCGCCAGCACTTGCAGGGGGTGAGCCGCCAGCAGCGTTGCCCGAATGGCTGGCGCCACTGGCCAACGCATCCTCACGCAAGATCAAACGCGACCAGTCCATGGCGCCATTGAGCAACCAGCCCGACTGCACGCGATGACGCTCAGCACTTTCCACCTCGACATGACGCCATTGCTGCCACAGCGCCACGCTGGCCAAGGTGGCCACCAAGGTGACCACCAGCATGGCACTGATCAAGGCCGCGCCACGTTGTTGTGTCACCTGAGCGCGCTTCATTGCTTGGCCACCGTGAACGTAGGGCGCACCCAATCCAGGGTGATCTTGCCGCTGACGGGCGCGTTGTCTGCCAGTTCAATCAC
>RFVJ01000297.1 GCA_009928125.1 Betaproteobacteria bacterium | reverse complement strand
ATCACAAACACATTGGGCACTTTGGCGAGCAAGGTGACCGGCATGAAGTCTTTGTTGACGTCGTAGGGCTGGTTCTTCAGCATGTACGGATTGACCGCCAAGGTGCCCACATGACCCAAGATGATGGTGTGGCCATCGGGTGTGGCCTTGGACACGTCCACCATGGCCGTGACACCGGCGCCGCCAGGTTTGTTTTCAACATAAACACTGACACCCAATTGCTTGGTGAGCTCGGCCGCCACTGAGCGCGCCACAATTTCGCTGGTGCCGCCAGGGGCAAAGGGCACCACAAAGCGAATGGCTTTGCTAGGCCAATTGCTTTGCGCTTGGGCACTGGCCGTGGCCAGGCCTAAACCACCTGTTGCCAATGCAGCGCCCATCGCCAAGGCACCGACTTCGCGGCGGTTGTACGTTTTTTCTTGTGTCATAGGGGTCTCCTTTGTGGGCTGAGTTTAGTCGCATCTTGAGGCATCCGTCGTGGCCAAGTGCCCAGAACACCTTCTCTGCAAAGGGCATCCGCACCGCCATGAACTTTCACTTGAAATGGCTTCGTTGACAGTCAACACGGGGTCACGTCAATTGCTTTTTCCGGCGCAAAGCCATCGACAAATGCTCATGGAACATGGCCGCCGCAGGCCTCAATGCCGCGCCTTGCTTGCGCAGCAAGCCCAAGCTTCTGGAGATGGTGGGTTGCCGCAATGGCAGGCCCACCACAGCCGCATGATTCATGGGCAAAGCCATGCGGGGCACTGCTGCCAATCCAAGACCGGCCTCGACCATGCCCAACAAAGTACCAATGTGGCTGACCTCAAAGGCAAAGTCGGGTCGCCTGCCTGATTTGGTCATGGCATCGTCTAGCAATTGACGGTTACCACTGCTGCGCGACACGGCAATCAGCTGCTCGCCCTCAATCGCAGACCATCGAATGGTTTTTTGTTTTGCCAACGCATGGTCTCGTCGCATGGCCAAGACAAAAGGATCGCTGTGAATGGCCTCAAAGGTGATTTCAGGCATGAGGTTGCTCATGAAACCAATGCCGAAATCGGATTCACCCGTGAGAACGCTTTGCAAAGTCTGGTTCATCGACTCGTCAATGACGCGAATGCGGATGGACGGGTATTTGGCAGAGAAACTGCGAATCACTTGCGGCAAAAAATACAGGGCAGCAGACGGAACGCAAGCCACCGTCACACGGCCACTTCGCGTGGCCGCAATGTCAGAAATACCCAGCATGGCCGATTCGAGATCGTCAATGGCCGATCGGGCCCTCTCCAGAAAAACGCGACCCAAGCTGGTCAACTCCACCTCGCGCGTGGTTCGATTGAACAAGCGTGCGCCAATGATGGATTCCAATTTTTCAATTCGGCGACTGAGTGCAGGCGGCGACAAATGGATGTGATCGGCGGCGGAGCGGAAACTGCCACGCTCGGCGACAGCGATGAAGGCTTGCAGTTGTTGCAAATCGAAATTGATGCGTTTCATGCACCAATCATATTAAAAATTGCACTTCAGTAAAACAATTTTTTCGTGGATGATTCTGACTTCACGCCGAACATTGTGTGCATTCGGCTTTCTGAAAGACATCCCATGTTGCAAATGAAAAAATGGATCGCAGCAATCTGTTTGCTGCCAGCAATGGCCGTTTGGGCTCAAAATGACAAACCGATCACCATCGTCGTGCCGACAGCGGCCGGCGGCGGCAACGATGCCATGGCACGCACTGTGGGCCAAAAAATGAGTGTGCTGCTGGGTCGCACGGTCATTGTGGAAAACAAAGCAGGCGCCAACGGTGCCTTGGCTGCCGAGTATGTGGCACGCGCAGCACCCGATGGCAACACCTTGATGTTTGGCTACATCGCGACACACGGCATGAATCCGGCCTTGCAAAAGTTACGCTATGACCCGATCAAAGACTTCGAGCCCGTGGGTTTGGTCGGCTACTCTCCCACCGTCCTGGTCGTCAATCCATCGGTGAAAGCCAAAGACGTCAAGGAGTTGATCAAGTTACTCAAGGACAAGCCTGATGCTTACAGCTTTGCTTCAGCTGGCAACGGCACAGCACCTCACTTCACGGCTGAGCTGTTCAAGCTGACCACTCAAACGCAGCCACTGCATGTGCCTTACAAAGGCTCAGCGCCCGCCATCACAGACACCATTGGGGGTCAAACCCAGTTGATGTTCCCCAGTCTATTTACGGCGTTGCCTTACAT
>RFVJ01000296.1 GCA_009928125.1 Betaproteobacteria bacterium | reverse complement strand
CCTGAGGCAATGGCGAAGGCCATGGCCAAAGGCAAGGCCACCACACCCACTGTGACACCTGCGGCGATGTCAGAGCCCAGTTGCTCGCGCGAATAACCCTTCAAAGAGTCAACAAGCTTGGGGCGAAAGAAAAAGGCCATGCCTCAGTGAAGACTTCAATGAATGCGCATGCCGGGTTTTGCGCCTGGCCAGGGGTTCAACACGTAAATGCCGGGTTCGGCTTTTTCATCCGCATGGCTGGCGGCCAGCACCATGCCTTCAGACACACCAAACTTCATTTTGCGCGGTGCCAAATTGGCCACCATCACAGTGAGCTTGCCCACCAAGTCTTCGGGCTTGTAGACACTCGCAATGCCGCTGAACACATTGCGGTGTTTGCCTTCGCCCACATCCAAAGTGAGGCGCAAAAGTTTGGTCGATCCTTCCACGGCTTCGCATTGCACGATTTGAGCGATGCGCAAATCTACTTTTGCAAAGTCATCTATCGAGATGGTGGGCGCAATCGCCTCGCCACCCGGTAACGGTGCTGCTTCAACCACGGGCTCGGGCGCTTCGAACAAAGCATCCAGCATGGCCATATCCACACGCTGCAGCAAATGTTTGTAGTCGTTGATGGCGTGACCTGCACCCAGTGAAGCTTTCACATCTGTGAAGTTCATGGCATCGATGTTTAAGAACTTCTCAACGTTGCTGGCCAAAGAAGGCAGCACGGGCTTGAGCATCAGGCTGAGCAAACGGAAGGCTTCAATGCAGGTGGTGCACACATCGTGCAGGCGTTCGTCCATGCCTTCTTGTTTGGCCAATTCCCAAGGTTTGTTTTGATCGACGTATTCGTTGACGCGGTCGGCCTGGAGCATCACTTCGCGCAATGCCTTGGCGAAATCGCGTTCGTCGTAAAGTTTGGCAATGGGGGCGACACCTTCGTGTAATTGCTTGAGCAACGCTAGACCATCAGCCGATACCGTGCCCAATTTGCCACCCAAGCGCTTGGCAATGAAGCCTGCTGCGCGAGACGCAATGTTGATGTACTTGCCCACCAAGTCGGCGTTGACGCGGGCCATGAAGTCTTCAGGGTTGAAGTCGACGTCTTCGTTGCGGCCGTTCAGTTTGGCGGCAATGTAGTAGCGCAACCACTCGGGGTTCATGCCCAGCTTCAAATACTTGAGGGGGTCGAGACCGGTGCCGCGGCTCTTGCTCATCTTTTCGCCGCTGACGGTTAAGAAACCGTGCACATACACCGCGTTGGGTGTTTTGCGGCCACTGAAATGCAGCATGGCCGGCCAGAACAGCGTGTGGAAATAGGTGATGTCTTTGCCGATGAAGTGGTACTGCTCGACCTTGGGGTTGTTGATGTAGGCGTTGTAGTCCACACCGATCTTGCCCAAATAGTTTTTGAGCGAAGCCAAATAACCAATGGGCGCATCGAGCCACACGTAAAAATATTTGCCGGGTGCGTCGGGAATTTCAATGCCGAAATAAGGCGCATCGCGGCTGATGTCCCAGTCGCCCAAGCCACCTTGGCCTTCTTCATCTTTGGCAAACCACTCTTTGATTTTGTTCAACACCTCGGGTTGCAGGCGGCCGGTGTCATGGGTCCATTTTTCGAGGAACTCGACGCAGCGGGGGTCAGACAATTTGAAGAAGTAGTGCTCCGATTGTTTGAGCACAGGTGTTGCGCCAGACAAAGCGGAGTAGGGGTTTTTGACTTCCGTGGGCGAGTAAGATTCGCAACTGTCGCCGTACTGGTCCTTGGCGCCGCATTTGGGGCACTCGCCCTTGATGAAGCGGTCGGGCAAGAACATGGACTTTTCAGGGTCAAAAAACTGCTCAATGGTTTTGGTGGCAATCAGGCCAGCGGCTTTGAGGTCGCGGTAGATTTGTTGTGCCAGTTCATGGTTCTCTGGGCCATCGGTGGAGTGCCAGTTGTCAAAGGCGATGTGAAAGCCATCGAGGTAGGGCTTGCGGCCCGACGCAATGTTGGCCACAAATTGTTGGGGCGTGATACCCGCTTTTTCGGCGGCAATCATGATGGGAGCGCCGTGCGCATCGTCTGCGCACACAAAATGCACCTCATGCCCTTGCATGCGTTGCGCGCGAACCCAGATGTCGGCCTGGATGTACTCCATGATGTGACCGATGTGGAAATTGCCGTTGGCATAAGGCAATGCGGTCGTGACAAAAATTTGTCGCTGGGCAGCAGTGAGGTTCGAAACAGACGAG
>RFVJ01000295.1 GCA_009928125.1 Betaproteobacteria bacterium | reverse complement strand
CGCAAAACATTTCGCTTTTCGCTGATTCATCTCACGGCGCTCTTTGCGGTACTGCTGCTCGACCACTACATCTTGACTTAAGTCAATTTTTCAGAAGCACTTGGCATGGCGCCACAAGTCTTCATTTAGCGAAACCCCTGATGGTCAGCTGACACACCTGTTCATTAAACTTTGTGAACACCAAAAAGAGGTTTGCCATGGCCGCCATTCAATCTGATGTTCCGTTGTTCAGCCCCGTGACTTGGCTCATGCGAGGCTTTGATGACATGCGCAAAACGCATTTTGTGGGCGCTTTTTATGGCTTGGTGTTTGTTGCGCTGGGGTATGCCCTCTCGCTGGTCTACGCCCATTACTGGAAAGCCACCATGGGTTTGACGGCCAGTTTTTTCTTGCTTGGGCCGATTGTCTGTACGGGGCTTTATGAGTTGTCTCGCCAAGTGCAAAAAGGAGAGGAAGTCAGCCTGCCCAAAAGCATGAAAGCTTGGCTGCCCAATTGGAAAATGATGGGCTTGTTTGCCATCCTGTTGACGTTTCTGATGATTGTTTGGGCGCGTGTTTCAATCGTCTTGTTCGCGCTGTTTGCAGACCAAGAATACCCGCATCTGCAAAGTTTAATTTCTCAAATCGTCGATTTCAAAAACATCGAGTTTCTGCTGGTCTGGACGTGTGTTGGCGCCATTTTTGCATCCCTGGTTTTTGCGATCTCGGTGGTCTCTGTGCCCATGCTGCTAGACCGATCAACCGACACCCTAGAGGCCATCTTCACCAGCGCCAATGCGCTGTGGAACAACGCGCTGGTCTGCTTGGTATGGGCTAGCCTGATCGTTTGCTTCATTGGACTGGCGCTGGTTTTTTTCAAACCTTTGTTGGTGATCACTGCACCCCTGATTGGTCATGCCACTTGGCACGCCTATCACGCCTTGGTCTTGCCCGATTAAGGTTTCCAGCGCTTGAGCAGCAAGGCATTGGTCATCACACTGACCGAACTCAATGCCATGGCCGCACCAGCTACCACAGGGCTCAGGTAGCCCATGGCTGCCAGTGGAATGCCTGCTGCGTTGTAGGCAAATGCCCAAAATAAATTTTGCCGAATTTTGGCCACTGTGCGCGCAGAAATTTCTAAAGCGCCAGCCACCAAGTGCACATCGCCGCGCATCAACGTGATGCCTGCGGCTTGCATGGCCACATCGGTGCCACCGCGTCTGCCATCGGCATTCAAATTGGCCATGGCCAAACCCACATCCGCAGCGGCCAATGCCGGCGCATCGTTGATACCGTCTCCAACAAAAGCCACCACATGCGTCGCACCAGTTGAATGGGCTTGCAAACTTTTGACCAAGGCTGCTTTGTCGCCAGGCAATACTTCTGCAAACACCTCATCAGGTTGAAGTCCTAAACGTGCCGCCATGGCTTGTGCTGCGCCTTTGTTGTCACCAGAAATCATGACCAGCCGAAGTCCGCGCTGACGCAACAACTTCAATGCAGCTTGCACGCCAGGTTTGGGCTCGTCGCCAAACGCCAAAACGGCCAAAGGGCTGACGCCAGCGTGGGAGCGCTCGGCCAAAATCGAGACAGTTGCACCTTCGGCCTGCATGCTTGCTGCCTGTGCTTGCCACGGCCCGTCTGGCACATTGAGCGAGTCCATCCAACGCAAGCTTCCCAACAACAAATGGCGGCCCTGCACGTGGCCTTCGCTACCAAAACCTGGCACCGCTTTAACGTCTTCAGGCACCACGAACTGCAAGCTCTGTGTTTTGGCTGCTTGCACGACAGCATGCGCCAAGGGGTGTTCACTTCCGCTTTGCAAGCTGGCGGCCAACATCAACAGTTGATCGTCCGAATCAGAGCTTGGCACATTTTGTAAATTGACCGACGTCAAGGAAATCAGCCTTGGCTGACCCACGGTCAAAGTACCTGTTTTGTCAAAGGCGACGGTGTCAACTTTATGGGCAATTTCTAGAGCCTGCGCATCTTTGATCAGGATGCCGTGCTTGGCTGCCACGCCAGTGCCCGCCATGATGGCGGCGGGTGTGGCCAAACCCAAAGCACATGGACAAGCGATCACCAGCACAGCCACACTGTGAATAAGCGAGACCTCAAGGCTGTGGCCCGTGAACCACCACGCCAACAAGGTGATCAATGCCAACACCAACACCACAGGCACAAACACGGCCGATACCTGATCCACCAAACGCTGAAGAGGTGCTTTGGCAGCCTGCGCATCTTCAACCAAGCGAATGATGTTGGACAACACTGTTGTAGTGCCTGTGGCACTGACCGTGACCAGCAC
>RFVJ01000294.1 GCA_009928125.1 Betaproteobacteria bacterium | reverse complement strand
ATTCATGCACCCGTGACTTTACAGCCACTTTTGCATGAATTGCGCTTGTCCGGCAGCTGGATCGAGTTCGTATTGTTCAAAGCCAAAGCGTTTGTAGCTTGACATGGCAGACGAATTGCCACTCAGCACCTCTAAAGTGAGTTTGCAACAACCACGCGAAAGGGCATGGGCTTCGGCGGCTTGTAGCAGAGCTTGGCCAACGCCCTGACCACGATAACCGTCCAAGACGGCGATGTCGTGGACGTTGAGCAAGGGCTTCGCTTTGAAGGTGGAGTAGCCTTCAAAGCAATTGATCAGGCCAATGGGTTGGCCGTCTAACCAAGCAATGAAACTGGCAGCGCCTGGAATTCGTGCCATGTCTGCGCACAAACGCGCAGTAGCCTCTTGCTTGAGTGCCTCGCCGCCGCCCATAGGATCTTGCGCATAGGCGTCGAGCAAAAAGACCAGTGCTTTTGCATCATTTTCGTTGAGGTAATCAACGCGTTGAACTTGTAAAGTGCTCATGAGGCGTAGTCGCCCATGGGCACGCAGCTGCAGAACAGGTTGCGATCACCGTAAACGTTGTCCACACGACCCACTTGGGGCCAGTACTTCACGCTACTCAATGGGCGTCCTGCATCTGCGGCCATCAAACTGGCGGCTGTGTGCGGTGCATGCTTGAGGGGGTTGTTGTCTTGTGGCCAATCGCCGTTTTCAATTTGGCGCACTTCGTTGCGAATCGCAATCATGGCGTCGATGAAGCGATCAAGCTCTTCCAGGGTTTCGCTTTCGGTAGGTTCCACCATGAGGGTGTTGGCTACTGGGAAGGAAAGTGTCGGCGCGTGGAAGCCATAGTCCATCAAGCGCTTGGCCACGTCTTCGGCCATCACGCCGCTGGTCTCTTTCAAGCCGCGCAAATCCAAAATGCACTCGTGGGCCACGTGACCCGCTTTGCCGTTGGCGCCGACGCTAGCATACAGGGTTGGGTAATGATCGGCCAAGCGTTGGCTGATGTAATTGGCGGCCAAGATGGCGGCTTCTGTGGCGTGCTTCAAACCTTCGGCGCCCATCATGCGGCAATACATCCAGCTGATGGGCAACACGGCGGCATTGCCCAAAGGCGCCGCAGACACAGCACCCACGCCGTTGACTTTCAAGCCACCCGTGGCATGACCCGGCAGGTAAGGCACCAAATCTTCCACCACACAAACAGGGCCTACACCTGGGCCGCCACCGCCGTGCGGAATGCAGAATGTTTTGTGCAAGTTGAGGTGGCTCACATCGCCGCCAAATTCGCCAGGCGCTGCAACGCCCACCAGCGCATTCATGTTGGCGCCGTCCACATAAACGCGGCCGCCGTGTTGGTGTACCAGTTCGCACAGCGCTTTGACTTGCGTTTCAAAAACACCATGCGTGCTGGGGTAGGTGATCATGACCGCCGCCAAATTGGCGCTGTGCTGTTCACACTTGGCTTGGAGGTCCGCCATGTCGACATTGCCTTGCGCATCGCAAGCCGTCACGACCACTTGCATACCCGCCATTTGAGCGCTTGCGGGATTGGTGCCGTGGGCGCTGGAGGGGATGAGGCAGATGTTGCGATGGCCTTGGCCTTTGGCTTCGTGGAACGCTTTGATGACCAACAGGCCTGCATATTCACCTTGCGAGCCTGCGTTGGGTTGTAAGCTGATGCCTGCGTAGCCGGTGGCTTGGCACAACCACTCGCGCAGTTGTTCATCGAGCAAGGCATAGCCCTTGAGTTGGTCGGCCGGTGCAAAGGGGTGCACGTTGGCAAATTCGGGCCAAGTGATGGGGATCATCTCGCTGGTGGCATTGAGCTTCATGGTGCAAGAGCCCAGTGGAATCATGCTGCGATCGAGTGCCAAATCTTTGTCGCTCAACTGGCGGATGTAGCGCAGCATGCCTGTTTCGGAGTGATACCGATTGAACACAGGGTGCGTGAGGTACGCACTGGTGCGTCGCAAGCTTGTGGGAATGAGGCTGTCGCGCCCCTTCTCAAAAGGTGTCCAGTCGGGCAAGGCTTGGCCGCCTTCAGCAAAGCTAGACCAAATCGCTTCGATGTCGTCACGCGAGGTGGTTTCGTCCAAAGACACGGCAATGCTGTCGGCTGAGAGCTTGCGCAGGTTCATGCCTTTGTGCAAGGCTTTTTGCAACACGGCATCTGTGCGTGCGCCGGTGATCACTTGCAAAGTGTCGAACGCAGATTTGTGCGCCAGTTTGCAACCCAGTTGTTCTAAGCCTTCTGCCAAGATGGCTGTGTAACTGGCCACGCGTTGTGCGATGCGCTTCAAACC
>RFVJ01000293.1 GCA_009928125.1 Betaproteobacteria bacterium | reverse complement strand
TTCAACGGCCAAAATCTTGTAGGTGTTGCCCTTCAAGACGTGATCGTCATTGCGCTTGCCTTCTTCGTAGCGACCCTTCAGGCCAGAGCTGTAGAAGGTCGCCGCATTAGAAGACTCGTCTGCACCGAACAAATCGATGGTGACAGAGAAGTGGAAGTTGATGTAGCGCTGGATGGTGGGCAAATCAATCACGCCGGCCGCGCGCAATTTGGCCACGTCATCGGTTTTGAGCTGATTCATCACGTCCACAGTGCGCTGGATGGTGCGGCTGACGCCCGACTCACCCACAAACATGTGGTGGGCTTCTTCGGTCAACATGAACTTGGTGGTGCGGGCCAAAGGATCGAACGCAGATTCGGCCAAAGCACACAACTGGAACTTGCCATCACGGTCTGTGAAGTAGGTGAACATGAAGAAGGACAACCAGTCAGGCGTCTTCTCATTGAAGGCTTGCAAGATGCGGGGGTTGTCTTCGTTGCCACTGTTGCGCTGCAACAAAGCATCTGCTTCTTCACGGCCGTCTTTGCCAAAGTACTTGTGCAGCAAGTACACCATGGCCCACAGGTGACGACCTTCTTCCACGTTGATTTGGAACAGGTTGCGCAGGTCGTACATGCTAGGGGCTGTGAGGCCCAAGTGACGCTGCTGCTCCACCGATGCGGGCTCGGTGTCGCCTTGAGTCACGATGATGCGGCGCAAATTGGCGCGGTGCTCACCAGGCACGTCTTGCCAAGCTTTCTCGCCCTTGTGATCGCCAAAGTGAATTTGGCGATCTTGCTCGCCTGGGTTCAAAAAGACGCCCCAACGGTAGTCGCGCATTTTGACGTGACCAAACTGCGCCCAACCTTGCGGGTCCACGCTGACAGCAGTACGCAAATAAACGTCCATGTCAGTTGAACCTTCGGGGCCCATGTCGTCCCACCAGTTGATGAAATTAGGCTGCCATTGTTCCAAGGCGCGTTGCAACGTGCGGTCTTCAGACAAGTTGACGTTGTTAGGAATTTTTTCGCTGTAGTTGATACCGGACATGTGAGTCTCCAGAAATTAAAGCAACGGTGGGGTCAAATTTTGGTTACAGCAAAGACCACCGGGAACCTTGCTGCACAACACTTTCAAAAAACTTTTGGATCGCTCAAGACTTAAACGCGGTTCATGTCGAACTGCACTTTTTCGCCTTTGCCGTACACCTTCAAAGCACCTTTTTCACCCACAGCATTGGGGCGCTGGAAGATCCAGTTTTGCCATGCGGTGAGGCGACCAAAGATACGGGTGAACATGTTCTCTTTGCTGGCGAAACGCAGGTTGGCTTCGAGGCCAGTGAGCGCATCGGGTGACATGGCCGCGCGCTCTTCCAAGCACAAGCGAATCTCGTCGTCCCAATCGATGTCGTCGGGCGCGGCGGTGACCAAACCCAGTGCCAAGGCCGCATCAGCGTCCAAGGCTTTGCCAATGGCGCCGCGTGCAGCTTCCATCGCAGGCACTTCTTCATAGAAGCGGCGTGCCAAGCGGGACTGATCGTTCACCATGGGGTAGAAGCCAAAGTTGAACTCATTCAATTGAATGGTAGGCGCTTTGTCTGCATCATCGGGCAGAGCCAACATGTAAGTGCGGTCGGCGCAGAAAGCCAACTCGGCAAAGGTGCCCACGAAGCAAGTGCCTGGCTCAACGAGTGCAAAAATACTGCGTGAAGAAACGTCCAAACGTGCCAGGGTACGGCGCAAGTGGCCGATGGTTTCGCGCACGAACCAGTGGTCTTTATGGGCCAACAAAGTGGCATCACTGGCCAACACAGCCTTGGCGTCTCCTGACGTTTTCAACAACCAGGTGCCAATGTCGAGTTCGTTGGTGCGCATGTGCAAAATGGCGTCGTCCAATTCACGCACCATTTGCAGTGGCCACCACTGCGCACCGGCGGCCAAGATGCCTGCGATGTCGGTGGGCTGCGCCGCTGCAGGTGCTTTGACAGTGAAAGTGGCCAAGCGCTTGGCGCGGTCGATCTCAACCGTCACGTTGTTGTAGCTGATGCGGTCAGCTTCGATGTTGCGCTGAATGGGTGTCAATGCCACGCCTTTTTCTGCAGCAGGACGGTCGCTTTGTGCCGCCAATTTGTCTGCACGCTCGCGCACCACTTGCTGGAATTGGTTGGGCTTGGCAATGGCATCGACCAAGCGCCAGTCAACGGCTTTTTGACCTCGTACACCTTCTACGCTGGTGCAGAAAATGTCGGCCAGGTCGTGGCGCACATGGCGCTTGTCTGTCACGCGGGTGAGGCCACCTGTGCCGGGCAACACACCC
>RFVJ01000292.1 GCA_009928125.1 Betaproteobacteria bacterium | reverse complement strand
AAGCCGTCATTGTGAATGCCACAGGCGGGAATCCCAAGGTGGTTTTGAATGTGGGCGGAAGTAGCAGCTCAGCCACTTATATATCGGGTTCAGGCACCACCGACTTGCTGTTCAACTACACCGTGTCCGCCGGCGAAAACGACACCAATGGCGTGAGTTATGCCGACAACGCACTGCTGCTCAATGGCGGCACGATCAAAGACAGCGCTGGCAACAACGCGCTCATCACTTCAACGTCACGCATAGACAACCCTCTTTATAAAGTGGACACCACAGCCCCATCGGTCAGTATCACCATGAGTGATGTTTTGTTGTCAAACACCGATACCAGCTTGGTCACATTTACATTTTCAGAAGATCCGGGCAATTCATTCTCATGGAATGGCACCTCGGGTGACGTGACCTTGGCGTCTGGCACTTTGACTGCCATCAGCGGTACGGGACTGACGCGCACTGCCACGTTCAGACCCTCTGCAAATACCATTGCTTCTAATGCCAGCATTGCCGTCTTGGCAAACAGTTATGTTGATGCTGCCGGCAACAACGGTACAGCAGGTACAGGACCCCTTTACAGCATTGACAGCACCACCCCCACACCCAATTCATTGAGTATCACCAGCCCCGGTGTCCTCAATAGTCGTTTGAACGAGGGTGATGTGGTCACGCTAACTGTTTTCATGAATAAAAGCACCATGGTGTTGGACATCACCAATGGCGCCCCCACGTTGGCACTGACCATTGGTAGCACAGTGGTACAAGCCAGCTATGCGTCTTACACCAACTCAACCCTGCAATTCAGCTACACCATTTTGGCTGGCCAAACCGACACGGATGGCGTGATGTTCAACGCCAACGGCTTGAGTTTCAACGGTTCAGTTTTCAAAGATGAGTATGGCAACAATGCAAGCAACGTATACAGCGCTTGGACAGTGGGTAGCTATCGAGTCGACACCACGCTTCCAACGGTTAGCATAACTTCCAACATCAGCGCTATTCTGGCGGGTCAAACGGCCACCATCAGCTTCACATTCAGTGAAGACATTGGTACCAGTTTTTCGCTGGGCGATGTGGCAATCACCAATGGCACGCTCAGCAATTTAGCCGGCACCGGGCTCACACGCACAGCCACCTTCACACCGACTGCCAACTTGTCCAGCGGCACAGCCAGCATCACTGTGACAGCAAACAGCTATCAAGATTTGGCCGGCAACAATGGCCTTGCGGGCTTAACACCTTTGATCAACATTGACATGATTGCACCGACGGTGGTGATCTCGAGCAGTAAAACAACTTTGAAATCAGGTGACACGGCCACCATCACTTTTACGTTCAGTGAAGATCCCAATACCAGTTTTGCTTGGAATGGCACATCAGGTGATGTGACTGTGACAGGCGGCACCTTGAGCGCAATCAGTGGCACTGGGCTCACACGAACTGCTGTTTACACACCCACCGCCAATGGCGGCGGCAATCCCACCTTCAATGTGGCAGCCGGCAGCTATCAGGATGCCTTGGGTAATTTGGGTACAGCTGGAATCACGCCTTATATGTTGTTTGATACGGTTGCACCCACCGTCACAGGTCGAGCCAATTCAACCAATCTCATTGCCGGACAAACCACTCGGGTTTATTTCACTTTCAGTGAGGACCCAGGGACCAGCTTCACGTGGGATGGCAGCGTGGGCGATTTGACTTTGACTGGCGCCGGCAACTTGGTCATTAGCACCATACCGAGCCAACAAGTGGGCGTGATGAGGGGCTTTGATTTCACACCACCTGCCAACGTCAATGCGGGCACGACCACCGTCTCCGTCAAGAATGTCAGCTATCAAGATGCTGCAGGTAATTTGGGTTCTGCAAGCGGCACAGTCTCGATCAGCTACGACACAGCCGCACCCACGGTGGTCATTACCTCCAACTTGTCAACCGTGGGCATGGGCCAAACGGCCAACATCACGTTCACGTTCAGCGAAGATCCTGGCAGCACCTTTTCTTGGGATGGCACCACCGGCGATGTGGTGGTGACGCAAGGCACGCTGAGTGCTATTTCTGGCACAGGCCTCACTCGGACGGCCGTGTTCACACCCTTTGCGGATACACCTTTGGTTGCCGCCAGCATCACAGTCGCTGCAGGCAACTACACGGACACAGCAGGCAATGCTGGCCTTGCTGGCACGACCCCTACCCTCAATGTCAACACTTTTAAAAACGCCATCTACTTGGACGACATTGCCAACAACATTGGGGGTTACGCCATTGAAGCCCCGAACACCGGTTCGTACTTTGGCTTCGCGGTCAGTTTGGCCGG